>JACDEQ010000037.1:0-10941 GCA_013816225.1 Armatimonadota bacterium
CTCCGATGTCGGGCCAAAGAGACCCGGACTACGCGCGGGCCCAAGTACCGGCATTCGTATTGAAGACGGTATGTTGGGGGGCACCGTGTGGATTGGCGGCCTACCTCCCGTCCGCATTGGCCGCCCGGAGGGGTTGTACACAACGCAGATATCCGGCTGTTCTGCCGATGGCAGAGTGTTCTGCGGCTTTGGCAATACCAAACAGGGTGACAAGCCATTTACCTGGTCGATATCAGGCGGCTTTCGTTGGCTGCCCTGTCTGAAATGGGTTGGCTACGGCGAGGCGTATGGCATATCCGGCAACGGACGCACTGTATTCGGGGCCGCGCTGGTTTTCAAGCAGGTCAAGACAGCAGGCGACAAGCGCGATGTATTCGGGGCCTGGCTGGTTTTCAAGCAGGTCAAGACAGCAGGCGGCAAGAAAGTGATGTACACCAATTCCGTCAGTATTCCGTGGCTTTGGCGCGAAGGTATGGGCACCGTTCGGCTGGTCGAGTACCTGCAGGTCCATGGGGTGCTCTTGAATGGATGGAAGCCGGATTGGATCTGGGCCATCTCCAACGATGGGAGAATTCTGGTCTGCGGTGGGAGGAACCGGAAGGGAAGGGAGGGCTCCTTCATCGTGACATTGCCGTCGGGTGAGTCCAGGGCATAACCGATGACTTTTGCATTGGCTCTCGTCGCTGCTTGCTTGCAACCTAATCCTCTTGACGAGACATTGGACCGTCTCGTTAATTTCGTTCCGCGATTTGTGGGGCCCGCCGTGCGGAGCTCAGCAACGTCCCGTCAATTAAGTGCACTTCAAGCGACAACCCTGCTGAATTCTTGCCCCTCATTTGAGCTGCTGTCTCTTCTTACCGGCTTTGATGCGTTGCTATAAAAAAGGAGCGTCGCGCTCAGCTTTCGTACAAAGTCCCTCGCTTGATGATTTCATCGAGGACATTCGCGGCCCTTCTTTCGGCTTCGCTCACCCCGTGGGCGTAGAGGTTCGCGGTCAAGCTGATCTGCGAGTGCCCCAACTGTTCTTTTACCTGATGCAGGTCTACACCGCCGGCGACCATGAGAGAGGCTACGGTATGGCGCAGCTTATGAAAGCTGAGCGGCGGAAGACCTGCGGCCACGAGTAGGGCTTTCAGTCGCTTGTCGATGTACTTTTGATCGAGGGGTCGACCTTCAGTGTTTAGGAAGACGAGACCAAGCGGGTTCGCGGGCCCGTCGATCAGCTGCGCTGCCTTCGCGGCCTTGACGGCTGCGATAGCGGTATCCGCAAGGTGAAGCGTTCGGCGTGCGGACTTGCTCTTTAGGCTCTTGTGCTGGAGCTTGCCGTCTATCCGCTGAAGCTGAACGGCGATCCGTGCGGTTCGCTTCTCGAAGTCGATATCGGACAAACGCAGGCCCGTGGCCTCCCCGATTCGAACCCCCGTACTAAGGGTGAAGGCGAACAATGGGGACAGCGGATGATTCCGAATGTTATCGAGGAACCGGCCAACCTGCTCCGGCGTGAGGTGCATCGGCTCGTCTTTGGCTTCGATCTTTGGGGGCGCAACCTTTTGGGCCACGTTCTGATCGATCAGCCCGTCTTTCCATGCCTGATTGAGCGCTGCCCGCAGGGTTGCGCGTAGACCGCGTACCGTGGACGGCGATAGCCCTTCGGCGGCCTTCGCACTCATAAGCTCCCGGACCTTTGCCGCTGTCAGTTTGCGAAGGGGAATCCTTCCAAGGGCGGGGCCGATGTGTAGCCGGATAAACCCTTCGTAGTAGCCCGTAGTCTTTGGCTCCCGATGCGGGCGGATGAACGATTCGAGCCAATGCCCGAGCCACGCGGCCACCGTGGTGTCCCTGCCTTCCGGTGCGAACCCTCCCTTGTCGATCTTCTGCTTGAACGCTTGGGCCCTTTCCACCACCTCGGCCCGGGTATTGCCGTAGAACGCCTTTCGCTTGGGGTTGCCCTGTTCGTTGTAGCCGGTGGTAACACGGCTCCACCAACCGCCGTTAGCCCACTGGCCAACCGTGTACCCGTCCGCTCTTCGTTGCCTCTTTGCCATTTCGGTTTCTCCTCTTTCGTATACCATAACGTCGAACCGGCTAAGTTCAACGCAGGTTCAAACTTCGTATACCATAAAGTATACCAGAACCCGCGAACTTCTGCAACTGCCAGTAGACAAAGGCGGACTATTTCCCTTTGCGTTTGAACTTGGCGGACGACAACGGATGGCTGTGGACGACCCTCCCTCTAACTCTTAATCAGCGGGTCGTGGGTTCGAATCCCTCACGCCCTACCACGGTTTTGAACCTAAATTACTAGGTATTGGCCAAGCCATCACGAATGGTGTATGCCTTATGGGGTGAAAAAGGCGAGTTTTGGGACGATTTTGCGCGGGCCCGTGGAGTGACCAGCGTCCTGGCCGAGACAGCGATCTGAGGACCCTGTAGAACCGCAACTACCACGATCACGACCGCTCCTATCCCGATTGAGAGCCACCAAAACTGGGTGTTGTCCATTAGCCTCCTCCCGCCGTCACCGGCGAAGAGATCAAAAACTTGGCGATTTCGCCAACCGCCTGTACCGAACGCGCGGACGGATCGTAATCGATGACCGCCTTACCCTTGCGATCCGCCTCGGTAATGCTATCGTCGAAAGGGACCGAGCCCACAAGGTGATATTCGTGGCGGCGGCAATATTCTTCAATCGCGGACGTATCTTCGGGCGTGCGAACCTTGTTCGCAACGACGTAAACTCGCTCGAGGCCCAATTCTTTAGCTAGGGGAACTGTTCTGCCCACGGTTTCCAGGGACCTATAGTAGGGTTCTGTGACGACCAGCAGCACATCCACGTTCCGAAGCGTGCCACGCGTCAAGTGCTCGATAGACGCCTCCATGTCCAAAACGGTGATCGTCTCTGCCGGCTGCCCTTTCAACTCTCCCATGAAGCCGCGAACTGCGGCGTGCTGACTACAGAGTCACCCTGCGCCCGCGCCAACGATGCCGGTCATCATCAGGACGCCCACGCCATCCGGCCCGTGCACTCCATATTTGTCGATGACGTCTTCAAAGGGCATTAAAAGATGATGCGTTCTATTGCCCTCCTCGTCTTTACCCTCTTCGAGTACCTCTGAGCGGGGCACCGTCTTCAACCTGGCAATGTCCGCTGGGCTGAGGCCCAATGCGTCCGCTAGGTTGGGATTGGGGTCGTCGTCGATTGCGCTGACCCGATAGCCCATTCGCGCGAAGGTCCGCGCAATCGTGGCGGAAATCGTCGTTTTCCCTGAACCGCCTTTGCCTGCAACTGCGAGCCTCATGGTGTTTCCTCTCCGAGGCGGGCAGCTTGTCCGCCACATATGGCAAAGTATACCACGGCAGGGCGATGGTCCAAGGCGCTCTCGGCTGCACTTGGGCCGATAGGCACTCGTCTTGGAGTATCTCCTTGGGACCGCGGCATCCAGCCAGATGTAGGCATGGAGAATCTAACCATCACCCCGCGTGCCGGGTGGATCGTTAGATTCGAGAGATTACTTGACTTTAGACTTAATTCGGACCGCCGATACGTCGTGGACGTGCGACGCGGCTTTCGCGTCCAAATATTGACCCGGATCGTTTTAAAGATCCTTCGCGCAGTGATGGCGGTCTTGAGCCGGAGCCCAGAGCCTGACTTCAAGGCTCAGGATTTTTTTGGGGCCTTGACATTTCTTCTTGAAAACCGCTTTTCTTGGGACGCCGATACTCAGGGTGACGTTGGCAACTTGTCGGGTACCGACGCGCCAAGCGAGATGCCATCCTCAACGGCAAGAAGTTGGCTCAATTCGTGTTCCGATTTACATCGGCCACCATTCATGAAAATTCGGAGGTTTAGGTTGCTCCAATATTCCTGGCCGAGAGGAATCAGCAAATTCTGGGCAAGGGATCGCCGGTAAGCATGTCCAAGACCCGCGTGCCGCCAATCTGGGTGCGTACAAAAACCATTCCTGACGGCTCCGGGAGAACCTCGCCTATGCGGCACGCTCCGACGCCGAGCTCGAGCCCTCGCATTGCATCCAGAGCCGCGTCCTCAAAATGGCGCGGCACGACGCATAAGAGCCTGCCCTCATTGGCCATGTACAAAGGATCGATGCCCAGGATCTCGCACGCGCCTCGCACTTCCGCGCGGACGGGGACGGCCAATTCATCGATTGCGATACACACGCCGGACCGGGACGCAATTTCGTTCAGAGATGAGGCGACGCCCCCGCGCGTGGGATCTTTGAAACACCTCACTTCTTTGGCCGCATGGAGAACGGCCTGGACCATATGGTGAATGGGCGCCGAATCACTCTCAGTGTCGAGGTCCAGCTCAAGGCCCCCCCGCGCGGCCATTACGGCGATCCCATGGTCTCCGATGGGCCCGCTCATCAGCACCGAGTCTCCAGGCCGCGCATTTCCGATCGATAGCGAAACTGGCATCCGCAACACTCCTACGCCGGCCGTGTTGATATAAAGCTTGTCGGCTTTGCCGCGAGGAACGACCTTGGTGTCGCCGGTAACCACAGAAACTCCGGCAAGGCGCGCGGCCTCGGCGACCGAGTCTACGATCTTGCGCAAGACGTCCATCTCGAGGCCCTCTTCCAGAATGAGAGCCAGAGAAAGATAAAGTGGGTCGGCGCCGCACGTCGCAAGGTCGTTGACGGTGCCGTTCACCGCGAGCATGCCGATATCCCCGCCGGGAAAAAAGATTGGATCGACCACGTAAGAATCGGTGGTGAAGGCAAGACGTCCCGAATCCACCTGAAAGACGGCTTGATCTTCGAGAGCGTCCAAAAGCGGATTACTTAGGGCCGGCAACAGCATCGCTTCGATAAGCTGGTGCGTCGCTTTGCCGCCGCTTCCATGCGACATCGTGATGCGCTTGTCGGTCACTACGGGATGAGCTTTTCGGCTCTTTCTGAACTTCTCAATCCTGTCCAGCGCGTCGGACGCGTCGCTCATTGGACTCCCACTTCCGGATTGAGAATCTTTAGCCGGTTTTGCGCGATAGAGTGTCGGCCGTAATTGTAATAAGCGGCGCAGGCTCCTTCTGACGAGACCATGCATGTCCCTATGGGCGACTCCGGTGTGCACGCCGTGCCGAATACCTTGCATTGCCAGGGCTTGATGACCCCCTTTAGGACTTCGCCGCACTGGCAGGCCTTCGGATCGGCGATCCGAACGCCTGGCACGCTGTAGATGTGCTCCGCGTCGAAGCCGGCGAATTCCGGCCGGAGGGCCAGGGCACTCTGGTTGATGAACCCGAGTCCGCGCCATTCGAAGAATGGGCGGAGCTGCATCGTTTCTTCCAGGACCTGGATTGCCCGGGGGTTGCCCTCTTCTCGCACGATGCGCGTGTATTGGTTCTCAACTTCTGACCGCCCTTCGCGAACCTGCTTTGCGAGCATGTAGACCGATTGGAGGATATCGAGAGGTTCGAAGCCGGCGACAACAACCGGCTTGCCGTAATCTCGGGCAATAAATCGGTAAGGCACGGTCCCGATGACAGTGCTCACGTGGCCGGGACCCAGAAACCCGTCGAGCCGCAGATCGGGCGAGTCGAGGATTGCCTTTATCGCGGGCACGATCGTTACGTGATTGCAGAACACCGCGAAGTTCTCAACCCCGTCCGCCCGCGCCCGCAACAGGGTCAGGGCAGTGGACGGAGCCGTCGTCTCAAAGCCGATAGCAAAGAACACCACTCGGCGATCGGGATTGCCCTTGGCGAGCTTCAGAGCATCCAAAGGTGAATACACCATTCGAACGTCGGCGCCCTCAGATTGCGCGTCGAGCAGGCTGCCCTTGGAACCGGGCACGCGCATCATGTCGCCGAACGTCGTGAAAATGACCTCAGAATTACGAGCGATTGCGATGGCGTCGTCGACCCGGCCCATTGGGATCACGCACACGGGGCATCCGGGGCCATGAATGAGGTCGACGCCCGCAGGCAAAATATCTTCGATTCCGTGCTTATAGATGGTGTGGGTGTGGCCTCCGCACACCTCCATTAGCTTTATCGGCCGTTCGATCTGCGCGGCAATCTCGATCACGAGCTGCGAGGCCAAAGAAGCATCACGGTATTCGTCGACGAATTTCATTTAGTTTCCTGCAGAGTCCACACGAGTTCGCATAAAGCATGGTACACGGTGGCGTGGGCTTCTTGAATTCTAGGGATGTGCTCTGACCTGGCGACAAATAGATGGTCGACGACGCCTTCCCGCTGCATCTCCACGCATTTACCTCCGTCATAACCTGCGATCGCGAAGGTCAACAGTCCCATTTGCTTTGCCATTTGCAAAGCCTCTACGACGCTGCGAGAAGTACCGCTCGTGGAGAAACCGATGGCGACATCGCCCGCTCTTCCAAGGGCGATGATCTGCCGGGAAAAAATATATTCAAAGCCGACGTCGTTGCCGACTGCCGTTATTGAAGCAGCGTCATCGGTGAGGGCAAAGGCTGGATTCGGGCGATGGGCTCCCGGAGGGGACACCAGGACACACCGCATGTCCCCAGCGTCTGTGGCACTCCCTCCGTTTCCGAATAAGAAAGCCCGCCCGCCGTGCGCAAAGCAGTCCGCGAGAGCTTTTCCGGCCGGCTCGAAATCATGTAGGTGATCTTCCCAGACGCGGCGACGCAACGCGATGGTTTCCTCGCATTTCATTCGGGTGGAGCTTCTCACTTCTCGCAAGACTTCTTCCAAAGCTGCGCCGTCTTCCGCCTTTTGATCCCCGAGGAACGGATATAGAAAGCCCTGCCGTTCATCCGCGATGCGCATCACCTCTGCTTTCGTTCGCCTCCACCAGTGCGATTGCGACGTCCAAGTGGATGAGGAGCTTGTCGCCAGTCTTTGCGTCGGGAACGAGGTCGATTGCCACTTCGGCCTCTCTGGAGTGCAGCATTACGAGTGCGGAATTCGGCGAAAGCACACGAAGAACGCGGCCAATCTCGCCACTGTCCGAGCAGATAAGACAGGAAATGGGCTCATCCGGCATCAGGCTTCCTCCAGAATGCCGCGATGACCGAAGAAAACATGCACGAGTTCCCAGAGCACGTGGTACGCAACTTCATGAACTTCCTGTCTAATGAGCGAATCATCGCAATCAACGGTAAAGCTGTGATCAGCGGCCATGCCTTGTTTTCCACTAAAGATGACTGCGAGCATGCCAAGCCGGCGAGCTGACTGGACGGCGCCCATCATCGCTTCTCCTGCCGTTTCGACAAATGCTATGGCGATATCATCCACCGATGCGAGAGTTTCAAGCTGGCCCGCAACATCGCCCTTTAATGCAACGGCGGGAAGCGCCCGCTTTCCAGCGACGACGGGATGAAGGAACTCGACGGCAACGTGCTCGGCGTCGGTGACGCCGCACCCCTCGCCGAAGGTGAAGATTCTGCCTGCCCGGTGGAAGCGTCTTGCCATCGCCAGGCAAGCCACCGCAAGCTCTTCTTCATGGCAGTCGAAGAACCTATTCAGAGCCTCAGCGGTGAGGTCGAAGCGCCTACCTACTGCTCGCTCAAGCGCATTGAGGCCTGGTTCGGCCATTATTCAACCTCGCTGCCGCGTATTTGTTCAAGCTCTTCCTCAAAATCAGGGCCAAGACTACGGAGGAAGCTCAGTGTCTCTTCCGCCTCCGCCTCATCTACTTTGCTCATGGCGAACCCGACGTGGATAAGAACCCAGTCTCCCGGCGCGATCCCCTCGGGCCGGACAAGGGACACGTTGATGTTGCGCTTCACACCGGAAACGTCGGCGCGGGCGATGCTGTTCGCATCGTCCACGATTTCCAAAATCTTGCCGGGAACAGCTAGGCACATACCTTTGACCTCATTGTAGCTCCTGCCACTGCGACTTGTCCGTAAGCGATGCCGCCATCGTTGGCTGGAACGCGCTCGTTGAACCATACGCAGTAACCCCGATCTCGGAGCAATTCGGTTGCGCGCTTTAGCAGCAGCGCGTTTTGGAACACCCCCCCGGACAGGGCAACCTGGGATGGGCCCCCGTCGCGTCGGATCCTTTCGCAAACTTCCATAATCGCAACGCTTAAACCGCTGTGAAATCGTGCGGCAACGGCCGCGGCGGGTACGCCTCCTAAAAGGTCTTCGACGACTCGGCGGATCATCGGCCCCCAAGACAGTTTGGATTCGTCTCTCAAGTCGAAGCGGTAGTGACCTGATTCGCAAGGGTCGGCCAGCATCTCCAGCTCGATCGCTGCCTGTCCCTCATATCGAACGGTGGTGCGGCCGGTCACGATTGACGAGACCGCGTCAAATAGCCTTCCGACGCTGCTCGTCCGTGGCGTTTGAAATCCCCGCCTGGCCATGGCTTTAAGGGTGCGCCAGCGGGACGAGTCCATGCCGCGAATCAGGGGCAGGTCCATGTTCTGGAAGGAATCTCCGTAGACTTCCGACAGGCACCAGGCTGCAATACGCCAGGGCTCGCGGATGGCTTGCTCGCCGCCGGGAAGAACCAAAAGTTCCAGATGCGCAACCCGTTTGAAGCCGCAAAGGTCCGCTAATAAGAACTCCCCGCCCCATATCGTGCCGTCCGTTCCGTAACCGGTCCCATCAAAGGCCACTCCTAGGACGGGGCCCTTCAGATCGTGTTCCGCGACAACGCTCGCGATATGGGCATGGTGGTGTTGCACCGCGATTGTCTCCACGCCGGCTTGCTCGAGAGCGTACTGGGTCGAGGGGTAATCGGGGTGCATGTCGTGGGCCAGGCAGGCCGGCTCCACGCGCAAGAGCTGCTTGAAATGGTCAATCCCCTCAACATAGGAGCGGCGAGATTCCAATGTCTCGAGGTCGCCGATGTGATGGCTGAGAAATGCCTCATTACCCTCACAGAGGCAAAAGACATTTTTGAGATGGGCGCCGCAACCGAGAATGGGCTCCGCCAGTTCGAAAGGCAAGGGGATGCTGTGCGGCACGAAACCTCGGGAGCGTCGTATGATAGAGGTTCGACCGCCTGTGACTCGCACAATAGAGTCGTCGCATCGGGTTTCGATCGGGCGGTCGTGAGTCAAAACGAGATCCGCGATCTTCCTGAGGCTCTGGATCGCATGCTCATCTTCGTAAGCAATCGGATGCTCGCCTATATTGCCGCTGGTCATAACGAGGGCCCGGCCTTCAAAGTCGGCCAGCAGCAAATGGTGTAGTGGCGTGTAGGGCAGCATGACGCCGAGAAAGCGGTTTGTCGGAGCCACGGAAAGTGCGAGTCGATCCTTCGCGCGTTGTAACAAGACAATGGGACGCCCAGATCCGAGCAGCGCGGCCCTCTCCATCGCGCTGACGCTGCAGATCGCGCTGATAACGGAAAGGTCGCGGGCCATCACGGCGAAGGGCTTTTCTTCGCGAGCCTTTCGGACTCGCAAGCGCGCAACCGCTTCTTCGTTGCCCGCGTCGCAGGCCAGGTGGTATCCGCCCAGGCCTTTAATGGCAACGATAGAGCCGTCAGAAAGGGCAGCCGCCGCGAGCTTCATCGCGTCGTCGCGTACTGCGATCACGGCGCCTTCGTGGCGCAAGGCGGCTTGCGGACCGCAGACGGGGCACGCATTCGGTTGAGCGTGGTAGCGTCGGTTGTCCGGATTCTCGTATTCGTTCCGACACTCCGCGCACATTTGAAACGAGGCCATCGAGGTCTTGTCGCGATCGTACGGAAATTCGCGAACTATCGTGAAGCGCGGCCCGCAGTCTGTGCAATTGATAAAGGGATATCGATAACGCCTGTCCTTTGGATCGAAGAGCTCTTTCACGCATGCTTCGCACGTCGCCATGTCCGGGGGCACAGGCAAGCCGCGCAACTCCCCCCTTACGCTTGGGAGAATGTTGAACACTGACTCGCCGACCGTATCCCGATCCTGAATATCGAGGCGCGAAATGAGGGCCAAAGGCGGAGCATCGTTGCGCAGATGCTTTTCAAAAAGGGCGACAGCGGAAGGATGCCCTTCCACTTCTATTTCGACTTCGCCTGCCCGATTGACGACCCAGCCGGACAACCGATGACGTGTGGCAAGCCGCCGCACAAAGGGTCGAAAGCCGACGCCCTGAACGGTGCCTTCAACGAGAAATCTCTTTCGTACCACGTCATGCGCCCGCCTTCTCGGGCAGCCCGATGCGAATCATTCCCTCAGCAACGTCGGAAGGCACGAGACCTAATCCAGTTCCACTCTTGTCAAGTCTCCGTCCGCCACAAATATCGAAGCGGCAGCCGTGCCAAGGACAAATCAACACTCCGTCCTCGACGGTTGCCCGGTCGAGAGGAAGAGCCGAACCCGGACACGCGTTGCGAAACGCGAAAACGCCTTTGTCTCCGCATGTGAGCAAGATGTGTTTCGATTCGATCTCCACCGCGCGAATCTCTCCATTTTTGAGACTTGCGACATCCAAGACGGGGTGCCAGGTCAGGTTCGAGCGGCGGATCGGCTTCACGCTTGACAGGGGGACGAAATTCGCCGCTGGCTTTGGCGGCCGAACAATTTCCAAACTTCGGAATTCTGAGAGATTCTCCGAGAAGAGAGACTCCAAGTAGGGTTGCAGGGCGCCTGCAGCACAGCCACTCCCGCCTGAAACCCGGAGTTTGATGCAGCCGCCGGCCGCCTCAAGCATCTCGGCGTGAACGCCGCCGCCTTCCATTTCCACGCGGACCAGCTCCAAGACTGCTTCCGCTCTGCCCTTGGCGCTATTGTCATCGACCTCGTACAGATCGAACAGGAGCTGCACCTCGGGACTGCGGCCCATGGCGTCCTCCATCCCATAGGCCCTGGACACTTCGTATGCGCGGCTTAGTCCCGCGCGATGGATGACGTCGACGCACCGAAGCAATTCGGTCACGTCGTCCCTAATTGCTTCGTCCGGATGCTCCTCGAATTTGCGCACGAGGACATTTAAGCGCTCAAGGGCGTTTTCGACCGCGCCGGGAAGCGTATCTTCAGTGGGCATGCACTC
>JACDEQ010000037.1:10951-12543 GCA_013816225.1 Armatimonadota bacterium
CACTCCTTTCGAGTCATGCAGGCACGGCTCGCCGACGTGATCAGGATCGTGGCACCAACAATCGTCCCCGCATTCGCCGTGGCCGCGTTTCTTATAGTCCGCAAACTCGTCGTGGAAGCTTCGACCGCCGTATTTCATTCCAAGCTCAGTGAGGACGAACTGTTCTGGTTCCGTTCCCTGGATGATCTCAAGGTATCTCTCGCCGGCCAGGAAGGCCAGACGCTCAGTTACCAGTTGTAGGTCTGTCGCCACAAATGTCGAGACAGTCGCTGCGGTCACTTCCGTGCCCAAGCCTTCACCCCGCATCCAGAAGAACACCTGTAAAATCTCAGCCTTCCAATAGAGGGCGTCGAGCGCTTGGGAACCATCCATTCAAGCAGCCCCCGTCTTAGCCCCTAGAAAACTGGCAATGATCTCCCGTACCGCGTTCGCCGCTTGAGGAACGACCGCCGCAACGGGCGGCGTAAGCTCCAACATCACGTCTTCCATGTCGCCGGGTTCACAGCCCACGATCCTGACTTGGGCAGGCAACACGCCAAGAGATTTCGCGATCTTGATCGTTTGGTCCGGTAGCGCCGCGTGCATGTCGGTGCCTCCGACTTCCTGGGCTGAAAGCGCCATCTGCTGCTGGTCGGGCTCCAGAATATAAAGATCGCCCGGGGAACCGCCGCGCTCCACCGCGTCGATGACGATCAATAAATCGTAGCCATCCATGAGTTCGTGCACAAGGCCAATTCCGCCGATCCCAAGTTCTGCCAAGCGCGTTCCGGCCGGCAAAGAACCCTTCTGCACCTCGGCCAGGACCGCAGGACCGAAGCCGTCGTCGCCTCGGAGAACATTGCCTATCCCCACGATGAGGATGCTAGCGGGAGCATCAGCGGTTATCATCGCTTTTACGGCCCCAAGCCTTTCCAGCCAACCATGTCGATTGGGGATGTCCCCCGCGTCATCATCCCGACAACGACGGTGGCAACACCATACATCAAGCAGGCGACAAGAAGGAGCGCGGCCGGAACGATTCCCAGGGACAAGCCAAAGAAACCGGCGGTCCCCGCAGCGCTTTCTTGGAAAATCGGAATTGTTACGCCGGCGACGATCCAGCAGACAAGGCCAAAAAGCAGCCCTTTAAGGAGAGCTGTGCCCAAGCCAGTGCCTTCCCAAGGCAGCTTTCGCCATGCGACCCAAAGAATGCTTGGAAGTATCAGAGCGCCAAGAATAAAGACCAGCCAAAAGCCGCGCACGAAGTTCGCCTCCGCGCTTGAGCCCGATTCAGCCCCTAGGAACGCGAGATAATCAAAGTGGGACAGGCCTCGAGTCAGGACGAGGGTGCAGGCAAAGATGATATACCCGACGACGCCGCCGAAGATAACGAGCGGCATAGGAGGGCGGTAGATGAGTTCGGTGGGATGCTTCAAGGGTTACCACCTGCCGAGAACTCGCCAACGTACTCAGCTCGTAAATCTGCCACCGCCTTTCGCGCCATCTCCACGCCCCGCGGACTCATCTCGACGCCGCCTTCAACACTGACTGGTTCGAACTCGATTACCTCGACTACGGCCGGCAAGGCATCGAAGTGTTTCGAGACGATAAGC
>JACDEQ010000234.1 GCA_013816225.1 Armatimonadota bacterium
CGCCTACCCATGCGCAAAGCGCAGTGATGCCCCAGCCTGCAAAGAACGAAGCTAAAACGATCGACGTCGAAGACTTGAGCCCTAGTCCCGTCGCGAGGAAGGGTACGAAACCGATCCCACCAAGCACCGCCTGCAAGCCGACAGCCAAAGGGTCGTATCCGAGGTCTATCGATCCGAATACTAAAAGCATCGGCACGACCAGGCCGGCCATGAACAACAGTGGCTCCGAAAACGGTTTGCCATTTTCGGAGCGCGCGTTCAGAGCGCCCAGCGCATATGCTAAACCCGCAATAATGCCCGAAATTACGGCTCCATACCCGGCTCCGACGCGCTGCGTGTTGATAAAGATTAGAACGGCCGCTGCCACGAGGGCAGAGCCGACGAAACCGAGGGTCGGGGAAAGCCATCGCGAGGAACCGCCCGACGATCCTCGGAAGGCATCGACTACCTCTTGTTCTGTCAATTGCCCACTGTGGGCAAATTCGGCTATCTTAGCGAGAAGGTCCGCTTTGTCCATCTTGGACTATCCATCCTAGAAACTGGCAGTCATCGCCATACCGAGAAGACTCAGGCATGCCAACGAGCTTCCAAGTGGTTCCATGGCCGCGCAGCTCGGCGCGGTCTCGCTCGCCGCTGCCAAAGAGATCGAAGAGCCCAAAGCCCCGATCAGGCCCTTGAAATTCGTACCCGTCAGGCGAGATCGTTTGCAAGTTTAACTTCAGCTTGACCGCTTCGGGGAAACCGATCGGCTCGGCGCCTCCGCTGGGAACGCTGTACCGGTACAGGGTCGCGCTGCCTTCTTGGTAGTCTTTGTTGCGCCGTCTCTCGACAAGTTTGCCGTTTACGATGGCATAGAACGTGCGGCCATAGTTGTTCGAGGTGGCAAACAGAAAGTCGACCGTGGGAGTCGGGGCGAGAAGTCGCGGAACATACATTGCGCATAGAACCACCGCGACGACCAGGGCGGGTAGCCCGATGCCCACCAGAAGCGGTAGATTTAGCTTTCTCGACATCTCCCTATGGCAGTAACGCACGACGTAGCCCTTAAGGTGCAAAGCGACCATGGTTAGCCCAGGCGAACGCATCGAAGTAAGAGACGTGAGCCTAGTCTACGAAGACCACGGGCGCGAGGTTTTCGCCTGCCGGGACGTGGATCTGGAAGTGGGAGCGAACCAGTTCGTCGGAGTGCTCGGCCCCAGCGGCAGCGGAAAATCGTCACTCTTGTATCTACTCAGCGGCCTGAAGGATCCCAGCCTCGGCCGGGTTCTCTACGGCGGCAATGACTACTCGCAGATGACGGAGGGCGAGCGAGGGGAACTGCGGTTGCGCAAGTTCGGATTCGTCTTTCAGCAGCCGTTTCTCCTCGGATATTTATCCGTGATCGAGAACGTTGTCCTTGCCGGCGCCAACTCGCGCGGGCGGGCGCTCGACCTGCTCGACCGCGTGGGGCTCAGGGAAAAAGCGCACCGGATGCCCAGCGCGCTATCGGGCGGCGAGAAGCAGCGGGCTTGCGTCGCGCGCGCCCTGTACACCGAGCCGGAGGTCATCTTCGCGGACGAGCCCACGGCTTCGCTCGATCACACAACTGGCGAGAATGTAATCGACCTGCTCCGCACGCTGCGCAAGGGAGCCCTCGTCGTGGTCACCCACGATCCATCGATGCTCGAAGACGCCAACCGGGTGCTACGAATGGAGGAGGGCGTGGTTACGGAGGTGGTGTAGTCGCCAACTCGGAGGTGCACTGCGGGCAGCGCGTCGCCCTCGACGAGACCTGGGTGATGCAAAACGGGCACTCGCGAGTTGCGGGCCCGCCGTTTGTCGCGTCGATCTTCTGGCGCATCCGGTTCATCGCCTTCACGAGGATGAAAACCACGAGCGAAACAATGAAGAGTGCAACGAAGGAATTGATCGCACGGCCGTAGTTGAGAGTGACGGCCTCCGCCCTTTCAGCCGCTCCCACCGTCGAGTACGGGCCGAGCGGGTTCCCCTCTCGCAGTACCACGAACAAATCCCCGAAGTCGACCTCGCCTACCAGCAAACCGAGAGGTGGCATGATCACCTCGTTCACCAGCGCGTTGACCACCGTGGTGAACGCCGCGCCGAGAATCACGCCGACCACGAGGTCTATCATGTTTCCTCGAATCGCAAAAGCCTTGAACTCGCTTAGAACCGACATATCCGAATGGTATCATCCCCCGTAGCCGATGAAGTTTTCAACCAAGACCATCCGCCTCGGCCAGGAGCCGACCCCGCCCTACAAGCCCGTGATGCCGCCGCTCTACCAGAGCGCTTCCTTCGCATGGGACGATCTGGACAACCCGCCCCCGTTCGACTACACGAGAGCCGGAAACCCGACACGCGCGGCGCTGGAAGAGGTCTATGCGGGGATCGAGAACGCCAAGTTCGGACTCGCGCAATCGACGGGGATGGCCGCAGTCGCGACCGTGTGCTCGCTGCTGCAGGCGGGCGATCATATCGTCGCGCCGCGAGACATATACGGAGGCACGTTTCGATATTTCCAAGTTTTCCTCAAAAAGCAGAACATCGATGTCAGCTACTTCGACGCGACCCGGGCGGATTGTCTCGCCGAGGAGATCAAGCCGAATACCAAGCTCGTTTGGCTGGAAACTCCCACCAATCCTACCTTGAAGATCTGCGACATCCGAGCGTGCACGTCGATCGCGAAAGGCGCCGGCGCGACCACGGCGCTCGACAACACTTTCGCCACGCCCTACCTGCAGAACCCACTCGACCTCAGCTGCGACATCGTGATGCATTCGACGACGAAATACATCAACGGCCACAGCGACGTAGTCGGCGGGGCGCTGATGTGGAACGACGAGGCCCTGACCGCGCCCCTTACCCTCTACGCCAAGAGCGCCGGCAATACACCCGGCCCGTTCGACTGCTGGCTGACTTTGCGGGGCGTAAAGACGCTCGCGATAAGGATGGAACGGCACATGCAGAACGCGCAGGCGGCGGCCGAGTTTCTCCAGGCTCACTCGAAGGTCGAGCGCGTTCACTATCCCGGACTGCCTTCGCACCCACAGCACGAGCTAGCGAAGAGACAGATGAGAGGCTTCGGCGGAATGGTCTCGGTCGAGGTGAAAGGAGGGGGTGAGGCGGCCAAGCGGGTTGCCAAATCCACGAAGCTGTTCATCCTGGGCGAATCGCTCGGCGGAGTGGAGTCGCTGGTCTGCTGGCCGCCGATGATGTCCCACGCGGCCATGTCCGAAGACGAGCGAGCCGCCATCGGCATCCCGCCGTCGCTCTTGCGGCTGAGCGTGGGTATCGAGGATGTGGACGACCTGATCGAGGACCTCGACGCGGCCCTTGCGAAAGCCTAGGTCACTGCACGCGTTCCGCCCATTCGGCGGCGGTGACGCCTTCGACTCGTGTTACGCGGCGATCAAGTCCGGGTAGTCGCCGTGTACCGATAACTTCAGGACGAAACCGTTTCCTTTTTAGTGACCTCCGCGCGCTCGGGTACCGCGACCGCACCGGTGCACACGCCGATGAGTTCGGAAGTGAGAGAGCGCGAATCGATCCCTATGTCTAGCTGGCGAATTCGCCCACCCCAGAATTCGCTTCTCGATTCGGCCAACAATTTCGAACGTCGCCAGGGTCGTCAGGGCAACGCCGACGGCGACCAAGCAGAAGAATCCTCCGAGCGAGACGGCCATGCCGATCGCCGCGACTTGCCCAGATGCTCGTAGCAATCGTCGGGCCCTTGACCTCCAATCCCGTTCGCAAAATCGTCTCCGCGCCGAGGAAGCCGATACCGGTCACGACCTGGGCTGCAACGCGGTTCGGGTGCCGGCGATCCGAATGATCGGCCCGCTTCGCTGAACAGCGCCACGCCGAGGCAGACGATCATGTGCGACCGCACGCCGCCGGGCCGGCCGTGATCTCTCGCTGGAGGCCCACCAAGCCGCCGAGAACGATGGCGATCGCGAGCTTGGCTAAGGTCCCAAAGCCGCCGAAATCGCACCGGGTTCGAAGATACCGTCGAAACTCGGAAACTGCGTACCCTATCCTTATGACAT
>JACDEQ010000038.1 GCA_013816225.1 Armatimonadota bacterium
CGGCCATGGAGGTCCGACTCACCGACCAGATCGAGCTTGAGACCACCGGCAGCGTCGGGTGGCGGCCTGGGAATGCCGAGATTTCAATCGTCGGCCGGCGTTGGGCACTTGATGCGGTCGTCGAGGGCGGCGTATACACCGCTGCCCTGAACGTCGACCCGGATGGCAACATCACGGGCTTGGCCGCGCAGCCGTCTTCGCCGACGATTCCCATCTCATTGGTCCCGTGGACTCCGACAGAGCTGGGCCCGGACATGGGGTCCCAGGACTGGGCGCCCAATGGCAGCGAAGCCTGCTACACGAGTTTTGCCGGAGGCGACATAAGGATCGCCGACGTGCTCGGCAACCGCCGCACAATCCTCACCGGAGTGACAGGGGCCGCCCTCGGCCCGCTATGGTCGCCGACCGGAACGAAGATACTTTTCTATAGCGGCATCGACACAGGAATCGAGACGATCTCGCCCAGCGGGACCGGCCGACAGGTGATCGTGAGGAGAACCGCCAGGTATACCATCGGCGCTCCGAGCTGGTCGCCCACCGGCAGCCATATCATTCATTACCGCTACACGACGTGGCACGTCGGTCCCCCCGCGTACTACAGGTACGACGTCGTGCGCTGCACCGCTGCAGGTGGAGGCGCCTCCGTTCTAACGGGCGAACTTCCATCTCCAGGGGGCTTTCCGATTGCATGGAGGTAATTGGGTCGCAGACGGTTTGAGAGATAGCATTTTGGTTATTCGTTTCCGCCGCATTCTGAATAGGTAGCCCCGTTTCAAAGCGGGGCAAGGAGAAAACAATGAAACGATTCTTGAGAATTTCGATAGCCGCGGCGGCCCGTGGCGAGATGAGAGTGAAGACCGGATTTGCGCATCGGTTGATTGGCGTCGCCGTCTGCTTGCTCGCGCTGGCAACCGCAGGCGTGGGGCAGGTCACAGAGGCCTGGGTCGCTCTCTACGGTCCGACACAAAATACCGACGAGGCCCACGCGCTGGCCGTGGACGTATCGGGAAACGTTTACGTCACGGGCCAGTCCTGGCTCGGCGGGGGAAACGAGGTCGACTACGCAACGATCAAGTACGATTCCATCGGCAACCGATTGTGGGTAGCTCGCTACTCCGGCATGACAGGAGGCGGCGGCGGGGCCCATGCACTGGCCGTGGACGGAGCGGGGAACGTTTACGTTGCGGGAGGTTCAGAGGACCCGGGAACCTACTATGACTATGCAACGATCAAATACGACTCCAACGGCAATCAGTTGTGGGCAGCTCGCTACAGCAGCCCGGGATACCATGGGGACGACGCCAGCGCGCTGGTCCTGGACTCAGCGGGGAACGTTTACGTCACCGGCTCGTCCTACGGCGGGCCAGTCGAGTACGTGCGTGACTACGCAACGATCAAGTACGACTCCAACGGCAATCAGTTATGGGTAGCTAGGTACAACGGCCCAGGAAACTTCCAAGACTATGCCTACGCGCTGGGCGTGGACGCAGCGGGGAACGTTTACGTCACGGGCCGCTCCGAGGGCGCTGGAACTGGCCCCGACTATACAACGATCAAGTACGATTCCAACGGCAATCAGTTGTGGTTGCGCCGCTACAACGGCCCAGGAAACGCTAGCGACGCTGCCTACGCGCTGGCCGTGGACGCAGCGGGCAACGTTCACGTCACGGGCTTGTCCTACGGCGGGGGAACCGCCGAGGACTATGCAACGATCAAGTACGATTCCAACGGCAACCAGTTGTGGGTTGCTCGCTACAACGGGCCAGGGGATGGCAATGACTATGCGACGGGGCTGGCCTTGGACGCAGCGTCGAACGTCTACGTCACGGGCAACTCCGGTGGCGCGGGAACCGACGAGGATTATGCAACGATCAAGTACGATTCCAACGGCGATCAATTGTGGGTCGCCCGCTACAACGGCCCACGAAATGCTTCGGACATTGCCGCCGCGCTCGCCGTTGACGTAGCCGGGAACGCTTACGTTACGGGCGTGTCCCACGGCACGGGAACCGCCTACCCTGATTATGCAACGATCAAGTACGATTCCAACGGCAATCAGCGGTGGGTCGCGCGCTACGATAGCGGCGATGACCATGCCAATGCGCTGGCCGTGGACCCAGCGGGGAACGTTTACGTCACGGGAACGAATGGGCAGGACTGGGCAACGATCAAGTACGTCCAGGCGACCACGGTTCTGCCATCGTCATTTAGCCTGTTCCGCGGCTTGCTCATCAGCGGACACCGCAACAGCCTGATACAGAGCGACAATGACAGGCTCGTCATGAGGCCGGGAGTGGTGTTCTCATCGCAAGAACCGCCGATTCAGTTGATTGTGAACGCGACCGCGCCTAACGCAACGCCATCGAGGCTCGAGTTCTCCGTGGAGGCGCATTGCAGCGTGCCGAATATCGCGCAGAGAATCGCACTCTACAACTTCGATACTCAAGCCTACGAGACGCTGAACACGAGCACCTTGACGACGTCCGATTCAACGGTCGTCGTCGTCGTAAGTGGGAACCCCGGGCGGTTCGTCGGTCCCAATTTGGAACTACGATCGAGGGTCGCCTATAAAGCGCAGGGCCCCGTCTTCGTCTACCCGTGGTTTGCGCGGGTCGATCAAGTGAAGTGGACTCTGATCGACTAAGGACCTGCGGTCAGCGTTGCCGCACCACTTGGGTAGAGGTGCTGCGTCTATTCCGTAGCCGGCACGGCACTACGCTCATGAGCGGACGTCTCGCCGTCGGAACTCGGCTTCTCCTTCCTCTTTCGATGCACGAGGCCGGAGATCGAGTTCGATAGGTCGTCGAAGAGCGTGTAGCTCGCGGGGATGATGAAGAGCGTCAACATTGTCGAGAGCGTCAGCCCGCCGATGATTACCACACCGAGCGGGGCGCGGAACTCGGAGCCTCGCCCGATCGCCATGGCAACCGGCAGCATCGAGAGCACCATCGCGAGCGTCGTCATCATGATGGGCCGGAGCCGGGTCGGACCCGCTTCGACGAGGGCATCGTGCCGGTTCATCCCGCGCGCGCGAAGCGTGTTGGTGTAGTCCACGAGCAGGATCGCGTTCTTTCCCACGAGGCCGATGAGCATAATAAGGCCGATGTTCACAACTACGTCGGTTGGCTTGTTCGTGACCATCAGGGCCAGGAATGCGCCAACGAGAGCCTGCGGCTGAGAGAGCTGAACGATGAACGGGTAGAGGATGTTGTTGAACAGCGAGGCCAGTACAAGGAACACGAGAACGAGGCCGAGGGCGAACGCGCTGATCATATAGGGCATCTCGCGGGCCTGGATCTCGTTCTCGCCACCGAGGGCGAACGTCACGTTCTCGCCGAGATCCGCTACTTTCAGGCGCTTGGTGATCTCAGTGCCGACCGTTCCTGGTACGTGGCCGGGAAGCAATTGGGCGGTCACCGCTATTTGGCGTTGCCGGTCACGCCTTTCCACTTTGTCAGGGCCGACGCTGGGTTCGATCACGGCGACGTCGGCCATACGCACAGGGTTGCCCATTCTGAACGCGACCGGAACTGAACCTAACGCCTCACTGTCGTCGCGCACATCGTCGGCGAGGTTGACGCGAATGTCGTATTCCCGGCCCTCCTCACGGTATTTGGCGGTCGTATCTCCCTCGTAAAGAACGCGGGCCGCTTGGCCCACCTGTGATACCGATATGTCGTTATCGGCGAGGCGGACTCGGTCGGGGCGGACTACCAGTTCCGGTTTGCCGGGCTTGGAGCTCAAGTCTACGCTGACTATGCCGGGAACTTCGGAAATGATGTCCTTTGCCTTCAGCGCGGCAGGCGTTACTGCCGCCGAGTTTGTGCTCAGGATTCGGACGTCGATCGGCGCTCCGCCGAACTGGCCCCCGGCGGCAACCACGACGCGGGCATCGGGCACCTTGCCGATCTTCTGCTGGAGTTCGCTCACAAGGCTGTCGATAGATCGCGTTCTCATGTCGCCCTTCGATTTCCAGAACATCAGGTCGTCGAGCAGCGCGGCCTTATCCTTCAAGGTGACGTTCACGTCTGCGTACTGAGAGCCCACGTTGGCGCCCCCGAAGCCGCTCTGCTGATTGCCGATCGTGCTGGTTACAAACTCCGCATCCGGCATCTTTTCGGCGACGCCTTCCACGCGCTCCACGACCTCGAGCGTTCGATCCAGAGAGGAACTGGCCGGCATCGTAATCTGCACCTGGATCTGGCCGGTATCGCCGCCCCCGAAGAACCGGTCGGTGAGCAATGGGCCGCCCTTCCTCTGGCCAAGCTGGAATCCCAGCACGCCGAACAGAACGAGCGTAGCGCCGAATCCGAGCGCCCCCAGGACAATCTTGAAGTTGGCCTTGCGGCGTATGGCGGTGCCGATGAAAAACACGACCCCGACGGCCGCAGCCATCATCGCCATCCTCATGGGCCCCTGAATGGCTTCGTCCATCGACTTGGCGGCGCCCGCGCCGATCATCATGAAGATTCCGAAAAGGAACGCCCAGCCTGCCATGAAGACGAGCCATCGCCTCTCGAGCGCCTTCTCCAACAACTCGCGGTAAGCGTTCGCAAACGCATGGAAGCGGTCGTCGAACCACTTGCCGAAGCCCTTCTTGACCTCGATGTCTTCACCCTGCTTGTACCAGCGGCTGGCAAGCATCGGCGTCAACGTGAACGAGACGAAGAGAGATGTGATCGTGGCCGCGGCGACAGTCAGCGCAAACGGGCGGAAGAACTGTCCGATGATGCCACCCATGAAGGCGACCGGCAGAAACACCACGAGGTCGACCATTGTGATCGCGATGGCAGCCAACCCGATCTCGGCCCTGCCTTGCAAAGCTGCCTGTTCCGGCGGCTCGCCCTTGGCCAGGTGCCTAAACGTATTTTCGAGCACGACGATCGCGTCGTCTACCAGGATGCCGACCGCCAGCGATAGGCCGAGCATCGTCATCGTATTAAGCGTGAAGCCGAAAGCTTGAATTGCCGCAAAAGCGACGAACAGACAAGTCGGGATAGCCAGAGCAACGATCAACGTGCCGCGGAGGTTGTGCAGGAACAAATAGATGATGCTGATGACGAGCACGATGCCGATAATCAGCGCCATGTTCAGGTCCTGGATCGACTCCGTGACCGACTCGGCGCTCTCGAAGGTTGTCGTGAACTTGATCTTGTGTTCTTTGGAAACCTTCTCGAGTTCGGCGTGAACCATCTTTGTGATGTCGACGGTGTTGCCTTCCCGTATCTTTTGAACGGTCAGCAGGACGGCCTCTCGGCCGTTGACGCGGCTGATCGTCGTCCTCTTTGCCGGTCCGTCGGTGACTTCGGCGATATCCTGCAGCCGCACAATCGCGGGAGGCGCGTTCGGATCCTCTCGATCAGCCACCGGAATTACGAGGTTCCGGATTTCGTCGACGGAGTCGAACTCGCCTTGGACGCGAACGGACGTCTCGCGGTTGCCTTCAGTGATTCGACCACCCGGAACATTGATCGATGCGCCGCGGACGGCATCGAGCACACTGACCATGCCCATTCCGTAGCTGAGCAGCCGATTCTTGTCGATCGCTACTCGAATTTCTCGCTCGGCGCCGCCGAAAATGCTGACCTCGGCAACCCCCGGAATGCGTGAGAGCCGATCCTGGACTCGGTCTTCGAGGAAGTCCCTCAGGTCCATCGATCTCATCGAATCGCTTTCTGCTGCAAGCGTCAAGATAGGCTGCGAAGCGAAGTTGATTTTCGACACGACCGGACGTTCGGCGTCTCGCGGAAGTTGATCGATGATCGCGTCGGTCTTGGATTTGACGTCCGCCAGCGCGGTGTCCTGGTTCGTTTTTAGATCGAACTGAATGCTGACAATGGAGACTCCTTCCGTCGATGTTGAGTCGATCGTTTCGATTCCGGCGACAGAAGTTACCGCGTCCTCGATCTTCTTCGAGATTTGGTTCTCGATTTCGTCCGGGCTAGCGCCGAAGTACGACGTGACGATGCTGATATTAGGGAAGGAGACTTCCGGGTTCTGTTCGACCGGAAGGCTGCCGAGGGCGCGCCAACCGAGAACGAGGGCCGCGGCGACAAGCATCCAAACCCAAACCGGGCGTCGGATTGCAGAAAGGGTCAAGTTCACAACCGTGCCTCCGTAAGAGCAGGGTCGTCTTCGCGGATCTTGCTTCCGTCGGTGAGTACGTCTTTGCCCTTCACGATGACCTTTTCGGACGGCGCGAGCCCTGTGACCTGAATCCAGTCCTTCTGTACTCGCCCGAGTTTGACCGTGACCTTCTTGGCGACCTGTCCGTTGGCAACGAAAACGTACGCTGTGCCGTTCTGCTTGAGCACCGCATCGCGAGGCACGAGAACGGCGTTCGGTATGGTTTTCAAAGTAAGCGTGGCCTTTCCGAACATTCCGGGCCTCAGCACGCCGCCATCGTTCATCGCTATACGCGCGGCGAATTGGCGGCCCAGGTTGTCGGCTCGTGGATCGATCGCGACGATCCTGCCGGTGAATACACGGTTCGGAAGGGCATCCATACGCACCGAAGCCTGCTGGCCCACGGACACGTTGGCGATTTCGGTTTCGGGAATTTGCCCTTCGAAATAGACGCCGCTAAGCCCAACAACCGTAGCTATGGGCGAGCCGACATTGACCACCTGTCCCACCTGAGCCGGCTTACCCGAAACGTATCCGCTTACCGGTGAGACGATGGCCGCATCGGCAAGTTGCATTTGCGCCAAGCTCAGAGAAGCCCTTGCTTGTCTAATCTGAGCCTCCGCCTGCTGCACTTGCTGCCTCTTCACGTGGTCAGTGACGGTGTTCGTTCGTGCCAGCCTAAGCTGCTCCTCTGCCTGGCGAACGGCGTCCTCGGCTTGCGATATCTCCTCGGGCCGGGCGCCTTCCACCACTAGATCGTATCCTTCGAGCGCGCTACGGTAGTTCGATAGAGCCGAGTCGTACTGCAGCTGCGCTGCCTCCACATCCGCTCTGGGGATCGCATCGCCTGCAAATAGCCGCTGGGCTCGATCCAAATCGATCTTGGCTTTATCGAGCCGCGCTTTCGACTCGTTAACGCGCTCTTTGGCCTGATCCTTTTCTTGGGATCGAGCGCCTTTACGGACGACCGAGAGTCGAGCTTTGGACGCGTCTAGGCCCGCCTGCGCCTGGCGAATCGCGGCCAACGATTGCTGCGGGCTGATGTTGGCCTGGATTTCTGCTTGCTGCTTCACGCTCATCGCAGCCTGTACCGCGCCTTGCGCCTGGTTGATTTGCTGCATGAGATTGCGCGTTTCCACCCGCGCAACCACTTGTCCGGCGCGTACGCGGGAGCCTTCGCGGACGGTGACCATCGTCAGTCGGCCAGGAATCTTGGCGCCCAACTGCACGTCGTCGAGGGTTTTCAAAGGCCCACTTACGTCGAGGGTGCTCTTGAGCGCAGACGCCCTCGGGCTGACAAAAGTGACGGGTACGATCTGGTCAGCAATCCTTTGCTGCTGCGCTTTAGCTTCTCTTTGCGCCTCTTTGTCGGGCTTCCCGACGAAGTAGAACACCGTTGCCAACAAAGCCATCACCATCACACCTAAAGCAATGTTTCTCTTCATACAAATATCTCCTCGATGCCGACTGCCCTCTGAAGATTCGCGATTGCGTCGCGATAACCATACGTTGAATCGACTAGGGCGGTTCTCGCCCGAACTAAAACTACATTGGCATCGGAAAGCTCGAGGGGCGTCCCCACGCCGGCTTCGTAACGTATCCTTGCGATCCGCAGGGTCTCTCTTGCGAGCTCGAGTCCTTTCTCTGCGGTCTCAATCTGCTGGCGAGCTGACTCGACGTTCAGATAAGCTTGTTTGACCTCTTTCTCGACGGCGCGGCTCTGCTGAGCCAAGAGAATACGGGCTCTGTCTTCATCTGCTCTCGCCTGGCTCACCCGCGCTCGTCGGGTGCCTCCGTCGAACAATGGGAAACTCAGGACAGCCGTGGCGGACGCATCCGACTGCATGCCGCCGAGTCCTCCCGCGTCGGGATTGTAGGTGATCCCCCCGCTCAGATTGAGCGCTGGTAGCCCATCCTTTTGGCGGGCCCTCCGATAGCGGTTCTGATAATCCAGCCGCCTTGCCGCTGCCACGATGTCGGGCCGCTGTTGTAAGGCGAGTTCGGTGAGATCGGCAAGCGGCCGCGCAACTGCGGGAACAGGTCCGGGTTTCACTAGCTCTACGGGTGTGGAGATATCGCGAGCCAGGACCTCGTTGAACGCCGCTTTGGCGAGGTCCAAGGTGTTGGCGGCTTGGAGGCGTTCCTGCTCGGCCGTGGCAAGTTCCGCCTCGAACCGAATCACGTCGAACTTAGCGGCGGCGCCTTCCTGGTTTTTGAGGCGAGCCACCCTGAGTTCCTCCTGGACGTTGGCAATCCGCTCGTCAGCCACGCCCACCAATTCTTCCGCTCGGAGGACATCGAGAAAGCCGGATTTCGCCCTTAATGCTGCATCGTTCACTGCGCTCGCTACGATCGCCTCGCTTGCAAGGAACAGCGCCCTGGCGCCACTTATCGCGAGGCCGGCTACACCGAAAATATCGACCCTCTGGGAAAGGTTGAGCGCGACCGACTTTTGGTCGATAGGTCGGATCACGATGGGCGGCTCTTTCGAGTTGATAACGACCGTGCTCTCCGCGGCGAACCTCGTGTACTGGCCGTCGACGGTCACGGTGGGCAGCAGACTACCCTTGGCTTCGGATACAACCGCCCTAGCCCGACGGGAATCCGCTTGCGCTGCGAGGACCTCGTACGCGTTCGCCTTGGCGATGCGCACCGCCTCCTCGATCGTTAGAGGCTCCGCGGCGAACGCCGCCACCGATGCTGCGGCCGCTAGCAGGACGAGCTTTAGTTTTCCATTGAATCCATTCAATTATTGATTCCCTCCATGAGACATTGGACAAGCGACTCGAGCTCATCCGCGGAGCCGCCGGTCAAGTGGAGCATGACGATCGGATGGGTGAGCATCCGCGCCGACATTTGGGTGTTGTGAGGTCGCAACTCGCCTGCGGCGACCCTGGCTGCGAGATAGCGGGCAAGCAGGTTCACCGTGTCGTTGCACTGCTCGATCCATCGCTCTTCGAGGTTCGGGTTCGTCATCGCTTCTCTGACGAAGATGCGTACCAAGCGGTGTTTACGGTCGAGCAGCTTAAAGTAAGCTCGCGCGACCTCCAATAAGACCTCCGAAGCCGGCCTCTCATACGCGGGAAAAACCACCTTCTCGAGTTCAGCTTTGAAGCCGTGCCTCTCGAAAACAGCGAGTAGAAGGTCCTCCTTGTTCTCAAAGTAGTGGTAGAAGAGCCCCGGCGCGACCCCACCCGCTTCAGCGAGGTCTTTGATCGACGTATTTTCCCAACCCTTCTCGGAGAACAGTTCGAGCGCGACGTCGATGAGCTGACCGCGCCTCTCCTCTGCTTGTTGGTCTCTCTTGGTTGTGTGCTTGGCTATCTCCATCGTTGAATGACCGCTCAATCAATCATACCAAGTGCAGACACCAGAGGGTTGCGCGCGGCTTTTTTTGAAAACTCGCCCCTTCTTAACAAAACCGTGCGTCCATTCAACTAGCGAGAAACTTCTCGCGGAGGAAGCAATATGGTGGACAATGGGCGAATGCAGCCGGAGAAACTTTTCGACGCTCACGTAAACATCAAGGTGCTCGGCATAGGCGGGGGCGGATGCAACGCCGTCAACCGAATGATCGCCGCACGCGTGAGGGGGGTGCAGTTCATCGCCCTAAACACGGACGCGCAGGCTTTGGAGAACTCACGTGCCGCGAAGCGAGTGCAGCTGGGAGCAGATGTGACTATGGGCCTCGGCGCGGGCGGCGACCCGAGTGTCGGGTTTGCGGCCGCCAAGGAAAGCGCGCGCGAAATCGATGCGCTGATTCACAACTCCGACATGGTTTTCGTAACTGCCGGGCTTGGTGGCGGGACCGGGACAGGCGCCGCTCCCATGATTGCTAAGCTCGCGAAAGAGAAGGGAATACTTACTGTCGGGGTCGTAACGAAGCCGTTCGGATTCGAAGGCGCTAGACGTCGCCGCTTAGCCGACCAAGGCGCGGAAGAGCTGAGATCCCAGGTTGACACGTTGATCACGGTTCCCAACGACCGGTTGCTCGATTTCGTGAACCAGCGCACGACGATGCGCGACGCTTTCGAGGCAGCAGACGACGTTCTGCGCCAAGGAGTCCAGGGCATCAGCGACATCATCCTGGTGCCGGGCGTGATCAACGTCGACTTTGCCGATGTCAGCACCGTGATGAAGGACGCGGGAGTAGCGATGATGGGACTCGGCCAAGCTGGAGGCGAAGGTAGAGCCAGAGCCGCAGCTGAAGCAGCCGCCACCAGTCCCTTGCTCGAAACTGATATCGACGGCGCGCGACGACTGCTGGTCAACATCGCGTCGAGCTCGAATTTCACAATCGGCGAAGTTCACGAGGTGATGGAGTACCTCCTCGAACTGACCCACCCGAAAGAAGCGAATATCATTGTCGGCCATGTCAATGACGAGGAACTCGGCGATGACATCAAGGTGACGATCATGGCGGCGGGCATGGAGAACGATGGCGCGGCGGTTGCTGGCTCGTCTGCACCGACGCCGATGGAGGAAGCTCCGCCCGAGCCGGCCGAAGACGAGGATCTAACTTTCGCCGGCGCGTCGGTCGACATACCCGCATTTCTGCGAAAACAGAAAGGATACTAGGCGCTGGCGGGTCTTTCGGCCCGTTTTTTGCGAAGTCGGGAAACAAAGCACAACCTGCGTGGGTTTAAGGTGGTAAAAGCATGTAGCGTCGCTGGAAGCATAGGCGGCGCCCCTGCGACAAACGATGTTCCACTGGTACTACGTCGGACAATATGGACAATTGGGCCCTCTGAGCGAGGACCAAATGATTGAGCTTGTCGACAGCCAGGTTGTTGTGAGAGAAACCTATGTTTGGAAGGACGGCATGACGGACTGGGTACACGCGGCTTCTATCCCCGCTTTCTCCCGAGGCTTCGGTCCAATAGGCCCGCCCCCGCCACCGGCGCCCGTAGTTCAACAAGCGCAGCCATCCGGGCGGAGGTTCGAAACTGCGATCGCTTCCAATGCTGCGCTTACCCAGAGTATCGTTAGTCCGTCGAGCAGAATCCTCGCCGGGGTCTTGCAGTTGCTTATACCGGGCTTCGGGCGCATGTATCTCGGATATCTCGCGATCGGATTGCTCCAGTTTATACTCGGCATTTGCACGCTCTATGTGTTCCATCTCTGGTCATTCGTCGATGGGATTTTGATCCTGACGGGCCACGTGAACTACGATGGTTACGGTCGGACTCTAAAAGATTAGCGTCGCGACTCGATTTCGAGCGCGGACCGTCTATATGGGAGGGAACATGACACTTCTAATTGCGGCGACAATCATAACCATGGGCGGGGGGCAGCCCGACCATCCGACCGTTGATATGAACATAGTGGGTAGGGGACAGTTGACCATCGAACTCTATCCGGAAAAGGCTCCCAAAACCGTCGCCCACTTTCGAAAACTGGTGCGCGACGGCTTCTATGAAGGCGTTCGGTTTCATCGTGTTCAAAACAAGCCCCGGCCTTTCATCGTCATGACCGGCGACCCGTTTTCGAAAACGCTCCCCCTAGGCGATCCCAAGATCGGAACCGGGGGCAGCGGGACGACCGTGCCCTTCGAGAAGAACGACCTCCAGTTCGTCAACGGCACGCTCGGGCTCAGCAGGGATAAGGAAGATCAAAACAGCGGTGATAGCCAATTTTTCATCACGAACGGGCCCCAGCGGTTCCTCGAAGGCACCTACGTCGGTTTCGGCCGTGTGATTAAGGGCCTCGACGTGATCCCGAAGATCGAACTGGGCGACAAGATCTTTTCGATGCGCGAAACGAGATAGTTTTGGCCCTCACAGTTGGAACGGTGAGGGCAGTTTTGCTAAGGGCCCGCCGAGTATTAGTGGCGGACCCCGATCTTCGTCTTGTCGGGGTTTGCGGGCCGCTTTAGAACCGGCCGCTTGTAGTTCTTGAGCATCTTGTTCATCTCGGCAATCCCCCGCTCGAGTTGAGCGTCTTTGCCCTGTCTCCACAGATACGGATCGAGTTCGACCTCGATGTCGGGATCGACGCCGTACCCTTCGACCTCCCACTTGTCGGAATGCGGGTTATAGAAAGCGCAGTTCGGCGAGTTGACGCCGCCTCCGTCGACCGTCGGGAACCCGAACGCTGCCACAAGTCCTCCCCAGGTTCTCTTGCCGACGACCAGGCCGACCTTCTTATGCTTGAACAACCAGGGGAACATATCTCCACCGGAGCCGGCGAATTGGTTGACGATCATAACCTTCGGCCCATATATCGTCGCACCCGGTGTCGGCCAATCCTTGCCGGTGCGCGGCGTGAAGACGGCGTCGAGCGTCTTGCTCATCTCGTAGATCATGAAGTCGTTGATC
>JACDEQ010000235.1 GCA_013816225.1 Armatimonadota bacterium
GGGTTGGGTGCTGGCGTTGGTATTTTTTAAAGCAGCGGCTTTTGACTTTGCCTCAATTGCCCTGCTCGCTGAAAGCGCTCATCCCACCAGCGACGTTCGCCACCTCCCGATAGCCTCGCGCCCGGAGCAGGCTGGTGGCAATGGAGCTGCGATAGCCGCTACCGCAGATCACCGCGATCTTACGATCGTTAGGCAATTCCGGTAAAGCTTTGGCAAAGGCAGAGAGCGGCACGTGGCGCGCGCCCTCGATGTGGCTGTCTTTCCATTCGGTGGGAGTGCGCACGTCGAGGAGGAGCGTGCCGTTGTCTTGCAGGTTTTGCTTCAACTGCTCCACACTCATTTGCGTGAGCTGTCCGGTCTCGGTGAGCGCGCTGGCCTGGACGTAACCGAGCACGTTGTCGAAACCTATCCGCGCCAGTTCCAGCCGCGCCTTCTGCGCCTCGGCAGCGGAGCCAACCACGAAGGCAATTGCCTTTTCGCCGGGGACCATGAAACCGGTCCAGGTGGAAAACGACGGGCTGCCCAGTCCGATATTGATGCTGTCCGGGAAATGGCCGGCGCCAAACTGTGCTGGCGGACGGACATCGATCACGACGGCGGCGTCTCGCAATTCGTCTTGGGTCATCTCGTCGAGCGGCGGGAGTGCGCTGAAGGGCTTGGCACCCTCCAAGTTCAGCGCCACGCCGTAGGAAAAATACGCCGGCCGGTCCGGCAGATTGGCGGTCATTTGCTTAACGAACTCGTTTCGATCCTTGATTTGCATCGCCCAGTTCAATTTTCGTTCCTGGCCGACAAGAGAGAAGGGGGCATCGGAAATCGCGCGGCCGCACAGCGAACCGGCGCCATGGGCCGGATACACCTTTACGTCATCGGGTAACGTCAGAATCTTCTCGTGTAGCGAATCGTAAAGCTTGCCCGCGAGCGCGCTCGGATCTTCGTCGCCATCGCGCAGGTCGGGCCGACCGACATCGTTCACAAAGAGCAGGTCGCCGGTGAAGACCGTCGTCGGCTGTCCGTCCTCGCGGACGAGAAAGGAAAAGCTATCCGGGGAATGGCCGGGCGATTCGAGAAGCTCGACCTCGAGCGAACCAATCTTTACCCGACCGCCGTCCTTGGCTGCAATGGGTTCATATTTCGCCGGCGCGAGATGCGAGATGTAAATCTTGGCCCCGGTGCGTTGCGCGAGCTCGCGAAATCCAGAGGCGAAGTCGGCGTGCGGATGACTGTTGAAAATTGCAACAATCTTGAAGCCCTCTCGTTTCGCCTCCTCGAGGTAATCCTCGATGTCCCGCTTCGGGTCCACCACGGCGGCTTCACCATCTGCACCAAAAAGATAGGAGGCATGCGCGAGTCCTTCGACAAAAAAGCGTTTCAAATACATGGCGGTGTTCAGGTTGAAGTTGCGTCTTTCGTAAAGTAGCCAAGCGCGGCTTGTTTTTCCACTTTTCTGTCTGTCGCTAAATCGTCGGGTCAGAATCCACCACCCAGCGTTCATATCTGGCAGGCGGAGTCGCACGCGATCGGGGACCTGATTTCGCCTTACAATCCGAATACGGCTCGTCAGAACGCGATTTGCCGATTTGTTCCCCAAACAGAAAGCCCCCCACGAAAATAAATCGCTCGTCTACGTCGGGTCTGTTCCAGCCTCGATTCCTGCTGAGTCTGGTCCTTTGTGTCGTTGCTGCCTTTCTGGCGGTTTACAGCTTCGCCGCACCGGGGGAAAAGCCGCCGGCTGGTGGCTCCAAATGCACCCGGCGTGACCGGTCCGTTTGTTTCGATCTCCGCCCGAGCCGCGTCCTTTGACGGTGACTTGCGAAATCTGTTCGCATCGGCCGGGCCGCTACGCAACAAAATCCGCAAAGGGCACAGCCGGCATCCCGAAGGAACGGTAGAACCTTCGTTCAAGGGTTTCGTCGATCACGCCCTGCAGCCTGCCCTTCCCCCCGCTCCCAGGGACCGCATTGCCTTAGAACGAAACTGCTGACAATCGGCCGACGTCGCGCGATGCCCGGTTAGCGCATGGTAGTCGAGAGACTTCGATGGGGGACGCTGGTGACAGCTTCCCCCATTTCGTTGGGCGCAAATCCAGCCACAGCGCCGCCAAAAACGTCCGTCATCGAAAGTTGGATGCATCTACCCGTGGAATTTCTGAAAATAGTATTGACAACTTCTTAGCGGAGGAAGAAAACGGCAGCGCGACGGACCCCCGAACCCCCAAGCGTCGCAACTGTAGGAGCCCCCCCCATGAAGAAGAATCCCTCCCTGTCCGCCTTCGTCCGTCCTCGTTCGTTTTTTGCCCTCGGCCTTTGTTCAGCCGGCGTCTTGCTCGCCGTCCTGAGCATCGCGGCGCCGAATCCAACAGGTAGATCCACCGCCGCAGCAGCGGACCGCCTCACGCCGGTCGTGGTGAATTCGCTCTACCATGGCGTTTCGCCGGCGCTACGCGATCTGCCGGCAGGACCCATGGAGAGGGATGAGCCAGAGTTCGAGGCCGCAGAAGGCGTGCGGCGGGTGAAAAAAGATCAGCCGGTCTTGAAGGATTTTGTCGATGCTGCGTTGCAGCGGGCGCTTCCGGCCCCGCTGCTAACCTTCGAAGGAATGAACCAGTCCGAAGGCTGCGGCGGCTGCATCCCGCCCGATACCAACGGTGCCGTGGGTCCGACGCAGTATGTCCAGATGGTCAACTCCGGCGTCTCGGTTTACGACAAGAGCGGCACCCGGACCCTTGGACCAAAACCGATCAACGCGCTTTGGAGCGGACTGCCCGGGGCGTGCAAGGACAACAACAACGGCGATCCGATCGTTGCTTACGACCAGATGGCCGATCGCTGGCTGGTGAGTCAGTTCGCAGTCCCGGGCGGGGCCACCGGATATCACGAATGCATCGCCATCTCGAAGACGTCCGACGCGACTGGCGAGTATTACGTTTACGATTTCCTCGTCGGCAATAGCACCAGGTTTCAGGATTACCCGCACTTCGGCGTGTGGCCCGATGGCTACTACATGGCGACGCACCAGTTCAATCCAACCTCCTATGTCGGCGCCGGTGCGTTTGCGTTCGAGCGCGAAAAGATGCTCCAGGGACTCCCGGCGCAGATGGTCAAGTTCACTCTCGCTAACGAGAGCACTTCCTACGGCGGACAGCTTCCGGCAGATCTCGACGGATTTACCCCCCCGCCTCCGGGCGCTCCGAACTATTTCATGGAGGTGGATGCCTCCACCGACGGCCTCGGTGCGGCTGCGCTTCGGATTTGGAAATTTCACGTCGACTGGACAACGCCAGCAAACTCGACCTTCGGCGTCGGTCTTGGTCTGCCAGATAGCATCATCCCCGTGACCGATTTCCAGCGGCCCAATTGCAGTCTGGGAGGACAACGGGCCTACATCGTCGGCTGCGTTCCCCAGGTGACCCGGCTCAGTTGGATCCGATGGGCGATCGTTTGATGTTCCGCCTGGCGTATCGCAATTTCGGGACGCACGAATCGATCGTCCTTAATCACATGGCGGTGGCCGACGCCGTGACCGGACAGATGGGACCGCGTTGGTATGAAGTGCGCGATCCGGGCGGCACGCCGACCATCTTCCAACAAAGCACTCTCGGTCCCAGCGGATCGACCGATCTCTACCGCTTTCAGGGCAGCATCGCGATGGATCGTGCCGGCGACATTGCGATTGGTTACAGCACCTCGTCCGAGCTCGCCTACCCCTCGATCGCATACTCGGGACGGCTCGTGACCGATCCGCTGAACACGCTCGCGCAGGGCGAAGCGCAAATGTTCGCCGGCACCGGCCCGCAGCGGGGCGAATTGTTTGCGCCGCAAACCGGACGTTGGGGTGATTACTCGGCCATGACGGTGGACCCGGTGGACGATTGCACCTTTTGGTTCACGACCGAGTATTTCGAAGCCACTGATGCCCCCGTGGGCGCCTGGCACACGCGCGTCGGTAGTTTCAAATTCCCTTCGTGCACGCCTCGTCCTGTCGGCACGTTGCGCGGCACGATTACCGAC
>JACDEQ010000236.1 GCA_013816225.1 Armatimonadota bacterium
CCTGCGGATCCTTGGGTTTAGCCCGAACGATGCAGCAAGGCTTTCGGCGCTTACGTAGCTGCTCAGGTCTCCGACTTCGGCAAGGAAGCCGATTGGCGCTGCTAAACAAAGATCATATTCGGGAAGCTTTTCTCAGGCATCTCAATGCGGCGAGGAAGAAATGGAAATTCGAAGTGTGGGCATTCGTCATCATGCCGAATCACGTTCACATCCTAATTCATCCATTGCAAAAGAAGTACAGCATAGCCGCGATTCGCCGCGACATAAAACGCCCTTTCGCGCGCGAAACACTTAGTCGCATCCGCAAGGAGGCGCCCGGAACTTTGAAACTGCTCTTCGCCGGAACCGGGAAGGCAAACCGCAATATCGTTTCTAGCAAGCTGCAGGCGGGTACGATAGGAATCTCTTTACACCGGAGGCGATTCATGCAAGCATCGAATACATCCACGCGAATCCCGTTCGCGCGAGGCTTTGCGAATCGCCCCTCGATTGGGCTTGGTCGAGCGCGAGATGGTATGCCGACCTCGATAGCATCTTTGAGGTGGACCGATGCTCTTCAATGGGCACGCGGTGAACGACAGTCGCTTGAGGATAAGCTCGCAGGGACTGGTCGTGACCGAAACCGCTCAGTCGCTTATCCTTGGCACCCAACTCTCACTCTTTCGCAGGCCACCCGGCCCGGTTCGCCTCGATCATGGTGGAGCCAATGCGGCGACGGCTGGTAATTGATACAAATTGGTTGGGACCGACAGAAGTCCAAGGATTTCTATCCACGCTAAGCTTGATGGCAAAAGGCATTTGTGTAGACGTTTTGCCTGATGAATCTTTTGGAGCACGAAGTACTACGGACTTGGTTATGGCGATCATCGACGCCTACCCGGAACTTTTCAACTTGTCCGTCGACACGTTGGGCTACATGGGCGGGCACAAGGCTAGAAAAGCGCTGAAGCATTTGGCCGTGGAACGGAGTGATCGGGATGAAGGCTGGTGTATAGTCAACGCTCTCAATCAAGTGCAGTCGCGGCAGTCGAACGATGTCGCTTTTCTCATCCGGCTCCACGACTCATCATCCAACACGATGACTCAGCTTGCCTGCATCCATGGGATATCCACGAGGTTCTCGGATATGCTGCTCCATGACGTGGACGGTACCCGACCGGCAAAAGCATTCGGCCTGCGCCTGATTGCCCGTGCGCTTCGTATTTCTGGCTCATTAGGGACTAAGGACAGCCGTGAGTTGCGTGCGGCGCGCAGCGAGTTGAAACGGCTTGGCCCGAAGCTTGTACGGTTTACGTCTACTCTACTGTCATCGACGCCGAGAGGCGACTCGCTTGATTGAGGACGCTATTGCGGGGCTGCGCGGTAGCCTAGCGATTGGCGAAACGCTTCGCGCGCAGGAACGTATCCCGAGCAAACTGACACGCTCGGCCCTGCCTTAGTCGAAACGATCCGATCCGTCCGGGTGCTTGGAAGCTCCCAAGGCGCAACGTCGTCAGCAACAATCGGTATCGCATTACATAGCCGAAGACTACGTGATATCGTTCCGTGCTTAGCATTCACATCTAACGAAATTCTGGTGATATCGCAATGCCTGCAAAGTACACTACAATCGGATGCCGAAAACCCTTTTCGAGAAAGTGTGGAACTCCCACGTCGTATCCGAACTGCCGGGCGGCGGGGCGCTGCTCTATATCGACCGGCATTTGGTCCACGAGGTGACGTCGCCCCAGGCTTTCGACGGCCTGCGCGAGCATGGAAGAAAGGTGCGTCGGCCGGACCTCACGTTCGCGACCGTAGACCACAACGTGCCTACGGACGGGCGGCCGATCGATGCCTCGACCCTGAGCGGGATGCAGATCGAAATGCTGAGCAAAAATTGTGCGGAGTTCGGGGTGACGCTGTGGGGTTATATGGACAGCCACCAGGGAATTGTCCATATTATCGGGCCTCAACTTGGACTCACCCTGCCAGGAACGACCATCGTTTGCGGCGACAGCCACACGAGCACCCACGGGGCTTTCGGCGCGTTGGCGTTCGGTATCGGCACCACGGAGGTCGAGCACGTGCTGGCGACGCAGACCCTGCGCGCGCCGACCAAGCCGAAGACAATGGCGGTCGAAGTTGGAGGCGCCTTGCGCTCGGGGGTCACGGCGAAGGACATTGTCTTAGCGATCATTCGCAAAATCGGCGCTTCGGGCGGCACGGGCCACGTGGTGGAGTATCGCGGCGAGGCGATCCGCGCGCTGCCGATGAGCGGGCGAATGACCATCTGCAATATGAGCATCGAGATGGGCGCGCGCGCGGGAATGATAGCTCCCGATGAGACGACTTTCGAATACGTCGCCGAGGACGATCGGTGGTTCGCACCGAAAGGCGCGGACTTCGACCGCATGGTGGAGCAGTGGAGATTGCTGCCTACCGACGACGGCGCGGCCTTCGACGAGACGGTTCGCTTGGATGCGAGCACCCTCGAACCCCAGGTGTCGTGGGGGACGACGCCGGCCATGACGGTCGACATCGGCGGATCGGTGCCCGAGCCTAAGGACGCCAGCGAGGAGCGGGCGCAGATGTACATGGGCCTCGAGCCCGGAACTTCGATGTGCGAGCTTGATATCGACACCGTTTTTATCGGAAGTTGCACAAATAGCCGCCTGGAAGATTTGCGTGAGTCGGCTGCGATGGTCAAAGGCAAAAAGGTCGCCGAAGGCGTGCGGGCGATGGTCGTGCCCGGCAGCGAGGCCGTTCGTATGGCCGCAATCGCCGAAGGCCTCGACAAGGTCTTTATCGACGCCGGCTTCGAGTGGCACCATGCGGGCTGCAGCATGTGCCTGGGCATGAACGGCGATATCCTTCACCCGAAACAGCGAAGCGCAAGCACCAGCAATCGCCCTTATGAAGGCCGGCAGGGCCCCGGCTCGCGGACCCACCTGGTCTCCCCAATCACCGCTGCGGCCACGGCGCTGACGGGTCACTTGACCGACCCACGCAAGCAAATGAGGATGTAAGGTTGGCCGCAAGCAAACTGCGACCGGAACTTGAAGCACTGGTTCGGAGCCACTACGGGCCGGCTTTGTGGCCGGCACGTACTACGTGGGCGCCAGCGCGAATAGGAACATGAGGGGCGGAGAAACTACGCTCGTCATCGCCCCGCTGAACTCCATGATCGCGATCAAAGCCGCCCCCCCATCTCGGCAAGGTTACCGCATCTAAGCAATCGTTGGTAGGGCCCGTCACACGGACGAGCGATACGAGGTTGCAAACCCGGCACTTGTCAATCGCTCATCCGTGGCACACGAAGAGGCGTCACCCAGGCGGGCCACCCTGCCGATCTAAGAAATGCCGCTGGCTAAAGGTAAGCACAAGAAAAGCGCGCTACTGGCCCGTTGCCGAAAACTCGCAATGCTGGCTTACGGCGTGCTACGCTCCGGAAAACCCTTCAAATTGCGTGCGGAGCTCTTGACAACGTGAGACAGCATCTGCCACCCCAAAGTTTGTGGAAATTGAGGTCACGCCCACGCAGCCGCTGTTCGTCCACGCAAAGGCGCGCGAAACTCGGATCAAACGACGATTCGCGCGCGGTAGGCTCGCCGTATTTAGTTGTCTTTGCGGCCGAATAGGCCGCCGGCGAAGCGCTGCAAGTCGTCCAAGACGCTGCCGTCGCTGTTCCGATCCAGAATCTTGGTGATCGAGCCCATGAGGCCGGGTTGAGCGGCTTCCGCCTCTTTGGTCTGCCCGCCGAGGAGGCCCGACAATCCGCCGGCGTCCATCCCGCTGCCACGGAGCTTTTTGCCGATCAGGCCCATAACGATGGGGGCGAGAATCTGCAAGAGCAACGCGGTGGCGTTCGGGTTCAGGCCGGTGCCCTTGGACAGATCGCCTGCAACCGGCTCGCGGTTCGCGCCAAAGATGTGGCCGAGAATCTCGGCTCCGTCGAAGGCCTGAGGATTGGCGTAAACCGCGTCCAAGTTTCCGAGCACGCTGCCGTCGTGGTCCTCTTCCA
>JACDEQ010000039.1 GCA_013816225.1 Armatimonadota bacterium
AGAATGAGAAGGGTCACGGAGTCGTAGTTTCTAGCGTCGCCGGGCGCGAGTCGACGAGGGTTTACGGCAAAGGCCTCTTGTCCGGCAAATGCGAACAGACGCTGACACCTGAAGAGCAGGAGGCGATAAACATCGCGGCGGGACTCGATGGTGACGCTGCCGGACGTTAGCGATGCTCGCCTTGTCGAGCGCGCACAATCCGGCGACCGAGAGGCTATGGACGAGATCGTGGCGCGGTATCACACGCGGGCGTATCAATTCGCATATAGGCTGGCAGGTAATGCGGACGACGCGTCCGATCTGGTTGCAGAAGCGTTCATTCGCGTGTACACCGCGATCCAGCGCTTCAGAAGGGAAAGCCAGTTCAGCACTTGGCTCTTTCGCATCATTACGAATTGTTTCCTGGACCGAAGAAAGAAAGAGCAGAGGCGGCAGACCCAAACCCTGGACGATGCCTTAGTCGTCGATGACGAGCGGGTGAGCACGTCCGTCGACGTCGAGTCGCCGTCGAAGAGCTCCGAGCGCAACGAGCGGCAGCGTGTCATGGAGGACGCGATCGCGAAGTTGCCCGAGTACCAACGAGCAATGATCGTAATGTTTCACGTGGAGATGCTCAGCTACGAGGAGATCGCCCACCTCCTGGACACGCCGATCGGAACCGTTAAGAGCCGGCTCAACCGGGCACGGTTAGGCCTTAGAGAACTTCTCGAACCTCATGAGGAACTTTTTGTAAAGTGACGCAGTCAGAGTTCGTAACTCAACAAGGCGGGGTTGTATGACCTGCGATAAAGCACAAGAACTATTTAGCGAACTACACGAGGAGTCGATCAGCGAGGGCCTCAGGCAGGCTGTCGAGCGGCACATTGCGGAGTGCCCTTCGTGCGAACATACCTTCGGCGTTTTCGGCTCGACTTATCGAGCCATTGCGGACTTGCCCGCGATGGAGGTTCCCAGCGACATTCGGGAGCACATCGCTCGCCGGCTCGACCACGTGGATTGGGAGCGAAAGCAGACGGCTCCGGCCGGTAAAGGGTTTCGGTTCGTTCTTTTAGGCGTTGCGGCAGCGCTCTTGGTCGGGGCGATTGTTTTCCGCGGACCTTGGTCGAATTCGGGTTCGAATGGTGTAGGCGCCAACATCACGGGTGCCCCGGGAACGCTATTCAAACCGCTCGAAACGCAATTGGTCGAAGGCAGCCTTCACATCCAAATGGTGCCCAAGGAAGACATTCGCATACAGGTGCTTCAAGGCGGATCCGATTTTGAAACTCTACCGCCGAGAGACGCGAAACGCACGAGGGTGGACATCGCGAAAGCATCCGAACTCTACGATGCTCCGCTGAATGTTATCGGCGGCACTCCCCCGGCTCTTTGGCTGAAGGCGGACAACGAGACGTCGACGACGGCGATTTTCTTCCCGCAACCGGCTGTCAAGCTGGCCAACGTATCCGAAGGAAACCTGGTCCAAACTTTGCAAGCCCTCGCAACTCGGCACAATGTGACGATCGAAGCTAGACTCGAAGATGCCGGGCCCTTGACGGAACGGCGAATCGATGGCGCGTCGCTGATGGGTAACCTCGACGATGCTCTGGCCGGGACAGGCCTAACCGCTAAAATGGTTTCGGATTCGCTCGTTCGAATCCGTTAGGCCAACGCCCGGCGGCGGTAGGAGGGAAGCACCTCTAGCTTCGCTCTCGCGGCTAGTTCCTCGGCGAGCAGTTCGAACGATACTTCCATTCCGTTTCTCTCCCATCCGAGCGGCACTTTGACCCCGGAAACCAACAGCCAGGCGTATGGCCGCAGGGTCAGCTTGCCTCCTTCATAAACGACTTGGAAGGTTCGCTTCGAACTCGTTACCGACCTGATCTCGGAGTAGAGGATGCTCTTGGGTAGTCCCGCCCCAAGCATTTCCAAACGGTCTTCGTGAAATCGGTATTCGAGTCGGTCGATCGCCCACCCTCCTGCACTTGCGACGGTTGCCTTGCCGATGTCAAGAGCTTTGCCCAAGGCCGCTCCTACAACGCCTTTGAGCGAGATTTCGTCCCGCTTCACGGGTTTAAGGTCGACCGATCTTAGGGATTGAGAACCGATTTTCAGCCATCGCAAGATGTCGGCGGGCTTATACACATCGAACTGGGGCACGAACGGCATACGGGACGCATGGGGGTTTCGTTGCGTTCGAGCGCCGATTTTTTATGTGTACAATGAACTGTCCAATATGGACAAGGGAGTCTAGAGATGAACCTGATCGAGTTACTAAAGAGTCAGTTGAGTGGAGGCTTGGTGCAGAAGTTGGCCTCGATGCTGGGTATCGATGAAAGCGCGGTTTCCAAACTCCTCGATGGCGCCTTGCCTGCAATTCTGGGCGGCATCGGCGCGAAAGCTCAGACCTCCGGCGGGGCCGAAATGCTTTCCGGCATGATCCGAGACCGAAACCTGCCTACCGACGCGGACAGTCTAGCATCGCGTTTTGAAGAGGGCGATCCGGGCGGTAGTCCAGCAATCGCGGGCGAGAGCCTTCTGGGTGGGCTCTTCGGTGAGAAGCTCGCCCGAATTACCGACTTTCTCGGCAATTTCGCCGGAATCGACAAGACGACCGCGGCGGGCCTCTTGGCCAGCGTCGCGCCGATGATCCTCGGCTTCTTGGGCAAGCATGCGCCCGGCGGTGGAACCGACCCCTCTCAGTTCGCTGGATTTCTCAAGCAGAACCTGCCTGATCCCAACAGCCTCATGCCCGCTGGCTTAGGTGACATGGCCGACATGCCTGACGTGCCCGATATGGACCAGGTCGCAGCCGGCGCGGCCACCGTTGGCCCTTCCGTTTCGCAGGCCGCTACGACGGTATCGAGCCCGAGCGCCAAGGCATCGGGCGGCGGGATGAACTGGCTTGCTTGGCTCATCGGGCTTCTGGCCGTGGGCGGACTTATCTGGTGGTTCGCGAACCGAGAGCCGGAGAAAAAGGTCGCAGAAACGCCTGCGGTGACCAGCCCAGATGCCATGACGAACACGTGGGCAATGTCGCTGCGATCCTAGACGCGTATCCCAATGTGCACTTGAAGATCGGCGGCTATACCGACAACACAGGGAATGCCGATGCCAATATGAAGCTCTCGGCGGAGCGCGCCACGAACACCATGCAGGCGCTCGTGGGCCGCGGAATCGGCGCCGAACGTCTTGAAGCGGAAGGGCTACGGGCAGGAGCATCCGGTCGCAGACAACTCGACCGAAGGGGGCCGCTAGCGCAATCGCCGCATCGACGTTCGGGTGACTGCTAAGTAGATTCCCCGTGCCCCATCCTCGAAGGGATGAGGGAAGTACTGTCTACCCTCACCGCTCCACCGGTGAGGGTTCTTCCTTGGTGGCCGCCTTCTCCGACGGTCCTTCGCGGGATTGCTCAAGGAGCCCGCAGGTTGCCTGGTACAGTGCGCGCGTGGACGAAGGGCCGATGAGCGCGCCTACCGGCATCAGACTATGGACAACGCGATGCTCGGCGGGTGACTCACCTTTTCAGCCGCAAGCGCGGTGCAGCTCCTCTGCGTGTTCGTTCCGTTCGCTTTGATTGCGAACCTTAGCACCGCGGACGATTTGCGGAAGGTGCTGATTGCGTTCGGGCTGCGCCGCTTGTGCTTTGCTCGGTTTGTGCGCTTGTTTGGTCTGCAGCTTATTTGATTGCTCGTTTGAGCGGACAGAGGCACGGTTAACCTTGCTCCCAGCCTCCTCCATTTGCAGGCCACGGCGGCTGCTGATTGCCTGTGAGTTTCTTCTACGCAAATAGAGGAGGATGTTTAGTTCGCGAACAAGGACGGACGGGTCCGTCGGGCCTTGTGCGAACCATTCCGTTCGAACCCGTTGGCCCCGCGGTCCACACGCCATACCATAGCAAGAAACTTGTCCATAATCCTTGTGTGCCCGATGCGCGCGCCCTGATCGAATCCGCATTCGAATGCCTGTCGGCTAAGCCGGGGTTTGTGGCGAGAGAGGATCAGCAACAGCTGGCGATGCTCATCGGGGACTGCATCGAGAGCGGCCAGCGGGGGCTATTCGAAGCGCCGACCGGTCTCGGCAAGTCGCTCGCGGCGCTGATCCCCGCGATCGCTAATGCCATCGCAAGCGGCAAGCGAACCGTCATCGCAACCTACACGAACGTGCTCTCGGAGCAGTACTGGCGGCAAGACCTCCCGTTGGCGCTTTCTCTCTTTACCGACGAACCGCCTAGGTGCAGCTTCCTGATCGGCAGGCAGAGGTACGCGTGCCGAGTGGGGGTGGAGGAGAACGCGCCCGAGCTTATGGAGGCCTTCGTTTCGAAAGTCCAGCTCGGGATCGAAACCGAGTTTCGCAAGCTGATTAATCGAAAGCCCAGAGAATTGGCGCATGCGTGGATGCAGATCGCCACTCCGCCCGTCTGCCCGGCGCGGCTCTGCCCCGAATACGATAAGTGCTTCTATTACAGAGCGCGGCGTCAGGCCGAGAGCGCGCGAGTCCTGATCACCAACCACAGCGTCGTTATGCAGGACGCGATCCTGCGGCGCGCTTCGCATGGGGATTCGTCGCTGCTGGGCGACTACGATTTCTTGGTAATAGACGAGGGGCATGACTTCGCGAACGCCGCCCAGGCGGCGTTGGAGTTCGAATTGAGCGAGAACCGGCTGGGCGTGCTGTTGGGAGTTTCGAACAAGCTGGAGCAGGCTGTCTTGCCGATGGCGTCGGAGGCAGGCGCGGCGCGGGAGTGGATGGAGACTTGCGAGTCCTTCCGAGTGGCGGTCGGCAGATGTGTTACTGACTTGAAGGCATACGCGCTGGGGGCGCGGCGGACGGGCCTTCTTGCGGCATCGCCTCCGGAAGTTTGGGACAGTCCGCAGGTGAGGTCCTACGAGCAGGAGTCGCGCGAGGGGGCGCAATTGCTGGCCACTTCGGTCGCGCAAGAGATCGAGGCATTCTTGAAGGGCATTCGATCCGCGCTGAAGGGTTGGAAGGGCGAAGAGGGCAAGGAACTCGCGGGCGATGCGCGAGAGGCAATTCGGAGCTACGAGCTTTACTTGCGCGAGTTCGGCTGGGGATGCGAGGCGCTGTTGAAGCCCCAGGGGGTTTCGGTCAGTTATGCGAATCGCGCGTTTGGAATAGACGATGGACATACGTCGCTGCGCTACGACACCGTGGGGATCGCCGAGCCCCTCAAGGAGATGCTTTGGGACGAGAAGCCGTTCGCGTGCATGTCGGCGACGCTTGCGCTCGACGGCGACTTCGGCTTCTTCAAGCGAACCCTCGGGGCGGAGGCCGACTTCGAGGAGGTGCTGCCATCGCCATTCGATTTCCACGAACAGGCGGCGCTCTACCTGCCTCCTATCGGTGCGATTCCGGACCCGAGCCAGGCGCGAAAGGATGGCATGGAAGACGTTTACTACGGCGCCTTGGCGAAAGAAATCGGGGCGTTGATCCGCGCGGCCGGTGGGCGGACGCTGGCTCTTTTCCACAGCCGAAAGGAGATGGAAGCGGTGTTCGAGCGGATATCCCTTCCCGAAGAGCTGCCTGTCTACGTGCAGCGGAAGACCGGCGTCGCCGCTGTAGGCGAGCGGTTTCGGGAGAACGTGTGCGCCTCGCTGTTTGCCCTGCGCTCGTTCTGGACTGGCTTCGATGCTCCCGGCGAGACGCTGTCCTGTGTGATTCTGGTGCGGGTTCCGTTCGAGGTTCCGGTCGATCCGCCACAGGTCGTCAGGCAGGCTTGGCTCTTGACGCAAGGCCTCGATCCATTCAGCGCGCACTCGCTTCCTTTGGCGAAGATGATCATGCGGCAGGGAGCGGGTCGGCTGATCCGGCGCTCGGACGATCGGGGCGTGATCGCAATTCTCGATCCCCGGCTCCGAAGCAAACGGTATGGCGAGGAGATCCTACGCAACCTGCCCGAGGACATGCGGACCTTCAACGTCCCGGTCGAGGCATTCGCGAGCCTCGGGATCGATGGGATCGAGTCGCCTCCGAGCCACCGGAGCGATGGGGAGGGGGAGTAGAATACGTTCAGGTGGAACTGCATGAGAGCGTCGAGAGCACCTTGCGGCGTCTTCAAGAGGAGGCGGCGGGCGTTCCTGTGCTGGCGCTCGGGCAGACCGTCTTCTGGGATGAGCCGCTGAAGGCTGCGCTGCCGATTTTGGCCGAAGAAGTCGGCGCGGATTTCAGTTTAATTGCGGGTGTCCACGACACGGACTATTTCGCGAAGCTGCCGGGCGGGGTTCATTCGCGGGAGCCGTTTGTTGCGCTGCCCAAGAACGATGGCTCGACCAAGGATTTCTGGTCGGCTGCCGGCGAGTTCAGCGCACTGTTCGGGAGCGAGACGTCGATTACCCGGGAGGTGCTTGCGGAGGCCGGCGTCTCGCTGGAGAGAATCCTGAGGGGTGACCACGAGGCGATGGACTCGGCGACCGAGGCGTGGGGCTGGAGAGGTGTGGCGAGCAATTACGAAACACCGCGAGTTACCGCAGAGATACCCATGTTCGAGGCGTTCGAAACGCTCCAAGCGACCTTTATCTGGGCGCTCGACGAAACGCTGGCGACAATATCCGAGTCCGACCAGCGGGCCGCGTCGGAAGAGGCCATCAATGCGCTTCGCACGATGACCTGCGACGCTCGCGAGATATGTCCAAACAAGTCGCTTTCCGCCTACTATGAGTGTTTGCTTCCCCAATTTCACCAAATCGTCACCGGCCTCCCATCCAAAGCCTCCTTCACCCGCACCACCAACCTCCTCGCTTTCAACCGCACCACCGCCAGCCTTCCGCGGTTCCGTTTCGTGGACCTCTTCCTTCGCCCTGAGACCGCCGATATCGTGAGAAACGCTTACGATGACAGTGTTCGCGGAACCGAGGTCTACACGCTCGATCGCTTTGGCACCGGCGCGATTCCGTTCGACTTGGTGATTCCAAGGCAGGGACGGGGCACCATCCGGTTGACCAGTCAAATGCTCATCGTGATGACGCCGGAGCCGAAGTTCGTAAAGCTCCCGAAGCCGATCGAGAGCGTTGAGGAACTCGCTACCGTTGTGGAGAGTGCGATCGGGCCGTGCACTCTTGTCGGCAAGGCGATCACATTCATAAGCATGCTTGCCGCGGAGTTCGTTTTCGCGTTCCATGAGGGCGCTTCGATGTACGTTTCGCATACGCGTGAGATTCATAACGCTCTGCGTGTGGCTGGGGTCGATTTGCGGGCGCATCCGATTCTGCGGATCGGCCATGAGGCGTGGGACGCCCTTTGCAGCACGTCACTTTGGTTTCGGCTTCCCGAACCGCTTCGCTCGCCGTTCGGAGCCGAAGTCGTCTCCGGACCGACGATCGGCAAGGCGTGGCGGTGTGTGGTCGAGCAGCAGCGGAATGCGCTCACCATGGTCGGCGAAGCAAGAAATATTGCGGCGCTAATCCGCGCCTTGCACAAGGCGAAGGGCGGTAGATGGGAGACCCTTGCGGGCGAGTACGACTCTCTGCGTGAGTCGCTGGCGCCTCTGGATGACGAAGTTCACCGAGTGCTTGGCGTCGTTAACGAAACGCACGAAAGGCTGCGGTCGATCAAGAGAGAATGGGTCGAGGCGGAAGTTGGCCGCGGAACAGCTTTCAGGGCGGGCGATGAGGAACACCGAGCCGCGCTGGGGGATAGGATCGCGGCCTTGCGCACCGAGAGTCACGAACTTCGCGAACTTCTCGATAGGTTGCGTGAGCAGCAGGCCGTGGCTCCTGCGGTTCCGGCGATGCAGGCTGCGCGCTCGCGGCGGAAGGAAATCGAACGGGAAGCCGAATTGGCCCGGCTTCGCTTGGTTCAAGAAGCCGTAATGGCGACCGCCGGCCTCGAGAAGACCAACCGTCGTCCTGCGGCGTGGTGGTTTCCGGTTGTCTCGCCCGACGGCGACTGGTTTAAGGACTTGCTCCCCAGGATACAGCTTCGCTTAGAGCCTCTTGTGGACGCATAATCTTGTCCAGGTCCCGCGAATGAACGGTCTGCCATTCTCTAAGTACGTCAGCATCGGCAACGACTTCGTCCTTGTCGAGGAGAAGGATCTGCCTGTTGGCGCCGATTTGGGCGAGTTGGCCAAAAGGATGTGTGCTCGAAACTTCGGAATTGGCTCTGACGGGCTTTTGACTTGGGCACCGGAGGGCGATGCCGCGAGGATGCGGATGTTCAATCCTGATGGCACTGAGGATTTTTGCGGGAACGGGCTAAGGTGCGCTGCCCTGCACACAAAGCGCCAGGGGCTCGCGGATAAGAAGCTGATGGTTGTTCACCTCGGCCGTGATGTCGACATAGCGTTTGGTCTCGGCGGATGGATCGACGTTGGTTTGCCCCAACCGAGTTTCGAGCCTGCCGATGTGCCGTTGGCCGCCGGCGTGGATGAGATTTTCGACCGGGAGGTGGTGATCGAGGGTGTTCCTTTGCGACTTTGCGCAACGATCGTCGGCTCTACGCATGCGGTGGTCCTCGGCGATGGACCACCGAGCGAGGGTGATTTTCAGAAGGTGAGCCCGGTTTTGGAGCATCACGAATGGTTTCCGGAGCGAACCAGCGTGATCTGGTCGTGGCCTTTGGCCCATAACAAGCTGCGGGTTCGAATCTGGGAGAGGGGTGCGGGTGAGACGCTTGGCTGCGGTACGGGGAGCGCGGCGACGGCGGCCTGTTGGTTTCGAATGCATCCGATCCTTGCGGTCGAAGTTCATAACCCGGGAGGTGAATGCGCCGTCGCGGTGGGGCCTGGAGGGACGTTGGTCGCTAGCGCGAAGGCACGGCACGTGTATTCCGGCAAGTGGCTGGGGATGTGAGGCGGTATACTTGAATCGTCTCCGCGGCAGAGTCGCAGATCGTTAAAAATGGAAGATCAGTCTCAGATGCCCCCTCCTCATAACGGTCCTGCTGTAGAGGTTGCCACGGGAGCGGAAAGCCTTATTCGAGACATTGAATCAATTTCACCTCAGGAGGAATCTTTAGCTATGGCTGGTGGCAATTTCGACGCCGACGTTGTTGTAATCGGGGCAGGACCGGGAGGATATGTGGCCGCGATCCACGCTGCTCAACTCGGCGGAAAGGTGATGTGCGTCGAAAAGGAATTTCTTGGCGGCACATGCCTTAACTTGGGGTGTATTCCTTCGAAAGTTTGGATCGCCAGCGTCGAAAGATTGAATCTCGTGAAGCACGCTGGAGATCTTGGTGTGAAGGTTTCGGGGACTCCTGAAGCGGACTTCGATGCGATGAAAGCACGGGTCGAGAAAATTGTTAAAACGCAGCGTGGCGGCGTTGGAATGCTTTTCAAAAAGAACGGCGTCGAGCACGTCGATGGATTTGCGAGCTTTGTCGATATAAATACGATCGAGGTCGAGAAAGACGGCAAGAAACGCAAAATTGCTGCTAAGAATTTTATTATTGCCGGTGGTTCCAGTGTAATTCATTTGCCGATCGAGGGACTCGGTAAGAGTGCCGAAGAAAATGTTTGGACGAGCGACGACGCCGTTTTCGCACCGTTTGCTCCGAAGAGTATTCTGGTCGTCGGCGGCGGAGCCGTCGGCGTGGAATTTGCCTACGTGTTTAACGGCTTAGGCGCAAAGACCACTGTTGTCGAAATGATGCCGAACTTGATACCGATGTTCGACGAGGACCTCGGAGTCGAACTTGGAAAGCAGTTCAAAAAGCAAGGCATCGACGTAGTGCTCGGGGCGACGGTGGAGAGGGCCGTGAAGACGAAAAACGGCTGGAAATGCACGGTTAAAGGCGCGGCAGGCACGCAGGAGATCGAGGCGCAGGTAGTCCTCTTGGGCGTCGGCAGAAAATCGAATACCGACGGCATGAACCTCGAAAAGATCGGCGTTAAGCTGCACGAGCGTGGCATCGGGGTCGTCAACGGGAAAATGCAGACCAACGTGCCGAATATTTATGCGATCGGTGACGTGATCGGGAAAATTCAGCTCGCGCACGTGGCAAGCATGGAAGGGATTATTGCTTCCGAGAACTGCATGGGCAAAGACAAGCTTATGGATTATAAAGCCGTGCCGAATTGCGTTTATACTATTCCCGAGATTGCGAGCGTCGGCCTCAGCGAAGGGGAAGCCAAAGCGCAGGGCTACGATGTGACCATCGGAACGTTCAATTTCCGGCCGAACGGAAAGGCAATGGCCGCCGCCGAGCAGGACGGTTTCGTGAAGATCGTCGCGGAAAAGAAATATGGCGAGGTCCTCGGCATGAGCATCGTTGGGCCGCATGCTACCGACCTAATTCACGAAGGGGTTGCGGCTGTGAAGCTCGAGGCAACTCTCGATTATATGACCGACACCATCCATGCGCATCCGACTTTCGCCGAGGTTATCCTCGAAGCCTTCGAGACCGCTGCTCACGGCAAGAGTATTCATACGCTGTAGACCTTCTAGGCGGCAAGAGAGCTGTCCGGATGCCGCCAGAATGACGGCGCAACCTATCGTAAGAACTCGTCCACTTCGCCAAGGGACAGCAGAACTTCCCTGGGCCGGGGCCCGTCGCGCTGGCCGACGATGCCGCGCTCTTCCATCAAGTCCAGCAAGCGGGATGCGCGCTGGAAACCGATGCTAAACCGCCGTTGCAGCATCGACGTCGACGCCTGCCCACGGTCGACCACCCATCGGACGGCGTCTTCCCAGAACGGGTCGCTCTCTTCCGTGTCCATCTTTGTTTCTTCGCGCTCGACGACGGCTGCGATCGGGTCGATTTGGTAGTGCGGCTCGGCTTGGTTTTTCCAGTGGCCACAGATAGCTGCGATTTCGGCTTCCGAAACGTAGCAGCCCTGGATTCTGGTCGGCTTATTAGCGTCGATGGGCAGGAAGAGCATGTCGCCCTGGCCGATAAGTTGGTCGGCGCCGGCCGCATCCAAAATAGTCCGCGAGTCGACCTGCGATGAAACCGAAAACGCAATACGGCTACTGATATTGGCTTTGATCGTGCCGGTGATCACGTCGACGCTCGGCCTCTGGGTGGCGATGACCAGGTGTATTCCGGTTGCGCGCGCGAGTTGGGCGAGTCTACAGATGCTCGTTTCGACCTCCGCCGCCGCTTGAATCATCAGATCGGCGAGTTCGTCGATCACCACGACGATGTAGGGAAGCCTATCGGCGAACGAGGCCTTTGAGTTGTAGACTTCGATATTGCGAGCCTGCACCTCGGAGAAGGTGTCGTATCGGCGGTCCATTTCGCGCCAAACCTGCCTGAGAACTCCCGCCATGAGCTTGACGTCCTTGACCACCGGGCACATAAGGTGTGGGATGTCATCGAATAAGGTCAGCTCGACGCGCTTAGGATCGAGGAGGACGAGCTGCACGTCCTTGGGCGTATTGCGCAATAGCAAGCTCGTGATGATCGAGGCAAGCCCGATCGACTTTCCGCTATTCGTTGCGCCACCTACGAGCAGGTGCGGCATTTTCGCCAGGTCTGCGTACTGGTTGCGCCCGCTCACATCCTGTCCGAGGCAGACGATGACCCTGCTCGCGCTCTTCATGAACTCGTCGGAGTCAGCGACACCGCGGAGGGTGACCATGCTTCGCTTCAGGTTGGGGACCTCGATCCCGATCGCGACCTTGCCGGGGATCGGCGCTTCCACGCGAACATGGTTGGCAGCGAGGCTCATGGCGATGTTGTCGGCGAGGTTTTTGATTCTAGAAACGCGAATTCCGGGACCTAACTGGATTTCGTAACGAGTGAGAGTGGGGCCGTGGGCGATCTCGACGACGTTGGCTTCGATACCAAATTCTTCCAGCGTCGACTCGAGGATGTCGATGTTTTCTTGGACTTCGCTTTGCGTTCGCTTTGGTTTCGGATCGGGCTCACGCAGCAGGCTTAGCGGAGGCAGGGTATAGCCTTCCTTCGGGATAGGAGACATCGTTGGGGGCGTTGCTTTCAGGGTGTCTCGCGAAATGGGCTTAGGCCGTTCGCGCTCTCGCGGCGCTTCCGGCTGTTCGTACTCGGGCTCGCGGTCGATGACCGGTGAAGCGGTTCGGACGGGTCGAACAGGCGTCGGCTTCGCCCAGGAGCTCTGCTTCCGAGCAGCGAGTTGCTGAGCCCGCTCCTGGAGGGCTGCAAAAATGGCTCGCGCGGGGACATTTATGCATAGGATCAGTCCCACGATTGCGACCGCGCCTAGCCCCACACCCATTGCAGATCCGAAGAGGCTCTGAAAGCTCCAGCCCATGACCGAACCGATGTACCCGCCGCTTTGCCCGACATGTTCCGGGTCGAAGTAGTCGCCGCCCGTTCTGGACATGAAGCCAAGAATAGCTAAGCAAACTAGCACTAAACCCCATGCCAGAATGCCGATCTTGAGCGACCGGCGCCCAAGCAATATCGCTCCGCCGATGAGTATGAG
>JACDEQ010000237.1 GCA_013816225.1 Armatimonadota bacterium
GTGAAGCCGACGTAGAACTGCCGGTCCACTTCGGATTGCAGGACGTAGACATATGAAAATCTCTGCATTGTCTTATCTCACAAGGTGACCTCGTGAGATGGCAAGGGCCAATCTTACAATAACTTATGATCGTCATCTCACGGGGTGAATGGCCGGAGAAGTTCCTGCACGGTGCGGATATCGGAGCCGCTTTCGAGTAAATGGGTGGCGAAGCTGTGCCGGAAAGTGTGACAACTGGCGGCCTTTGGCACGCCCGCGGCGTAAATAGCGTGTTTGACCGCGTTTTGCAGGTTTTTCTCGGGGGACGTGATGGCGGCGGGTTTCACTGAGCGTGGGTCGATCGAGAGTTTTAGTGCGGGGAAGACGTATTGGTAAATTTCCTCGGTGCGAATGCTATAGCGCTTCACGCGGAGATGCCAGCGAACGCGATCGAGGAGCTTGGGAGCGCTCGCAGGAGCGGCAGCCCGCTGAGTGTGCGCGGGAGCGGCGTGAGCACCTCAAACACGGCGCTTCCCGCATATCGATCCGCGCAGATAAGTCGCGGCGTGCGAATCCTTTCTGCTATGCGCGCAATTTGGAAGGGCAGTATCAGCTTTGGTTTGGTCAACATCCCGATCGCTTTGTATCCGGCGACGCGGAAGGAGGAGCTGAAGTTCCGGCTCTTGCGATCCACGGATCACAGTCCGGTGAATTACAAGAGGGTGGCGGAGAAAGATGGCAAGGAAGTGCCATGGGATCAGATCGTGAAAGGCTACGAGTACGAGAAGGGAAAATTCGTGGTGCTCGGCGAGAAGGATTTCCAGCGCGTCGATCTGGAGGCGACGCAGACGGTCGATATCCAGGATTTTGTCGATATAGACGAGATCGACCCGATGTATTTCTACAAGCCGTATTTCCTCGAGCCGCAAAAAGGGGGCGACAAGGCCTACACGCTGTTACGCGAAGCGCTGGCCGATGGAAAAAAAGTCGGTATCGCGAAGGTGGTGATCAAAACACGGCAGTACCTGGCCGGGGTGAAGGCGCTGAAGCACGCGCTCGTTTTGGAGTTAATGCATTTCGCGGAGGAGCTGTCGGACTCGGAAAAACTGAACGTCCCCAAGTCACTCGAAATCGGAAAACGGGAGAAAGAGATGGCGAAGGCGCTCGTCGAGAGCATGACGGCGAAGTGGGATCCGGAAAAATACCACGACGACTACCGCGAGGCGCTCATGGAAGTGATCGAGGAAAAGGTGGAATCGGGCGGCAAGGAAATCGAGGAGAAACCGAAGGAAAAGAAGGCATCGACGAAGGTGATCGACCTCGTGGCGGTGCTGCAGGAAAGCCTGGCGAAGGCGCACGGGGCCAAAAAATCCGCGAAAGCGAGCGGCAAAAAGACCGCGAAACAAAGGGGGAGCGGTCAGCACAAGAAAGCCGCTTAAAGGGGCCCGCTGTAGGTTGCTGCGGGCTGAACCCGACCGGACATCGCCGTCTGCCGCGACGCCATTTACGTTCAGATGTCCGCATGGACGGTTCGGGCTGGGGTTCGCTCGTGCAGCTTGCCGCGATCTCCGCGCAAAGGCGACCACAGGGCGGGCCGGACGTACCTGACAGCCTTAATTGTCTCTTTCTCAGGACACTTTGCAGAGTTTGATGATTGCCGCCCTGATGCGCCTCAAGCTCTCTTTGGACTGACAAAGAACTTCTCCCAACCGGCTTCTTGGTATCCGTTTGAGAAGTGTCAAAGCCTCCGGACGCTTCTTCCGAGTTAAGACTCAAGATCGGCCACGTCTTATTTATTGATATCGTGGGCTATTCGAAATTGCCGATGTCGACGGCCTTCGGATGTTCGACTTGGACCTTGCGCGTTCTTTCTTGTCTGATCTCCGACCTCTGATCTCTGAATTCCCCTTACGGTTTGTCATCCGAGTAGGGCTGAGCCCACTTCGGCATTTTTTCGTACTCGACATATCCATCCTGCCTCGCGGTCGCCCGGCCACTGGCGAGATCGTAGCGGATGAAAGAAGCGGGACCGTGAAAGCCACGGGATTTTATCACGATGCCCGAATCGCGATCGACGAAGCCCCATTCCTCGATGAATTGACCACCATTCGGGTTTGGTCGGAATTCTTTTGTCGTACCGTCCAAAAGCCGGATCACTAATCTCTCGTTCATCGCTGCGCCGCGCGGTCCCAAGTGGGTATAATGCGTCCATCCGACGTAACCTTTCTGTGACATATGGGGATCCAGGCACTTGCCGTCCGTGCCAAGGATTTCGGAATGGCCGTCGCTAAAGACGACCTTGACGTTCCCATTCAAGGCTTCCTTATTCTTGTCGACAGGTTGTCCGGAATTATCAACGAGAACAGCACTGGTGGGCTTGGCAGCCGGCGGCGTCAGTGCATCTGCCGGCTCGCGGCCGATTTCCATCGCGTAGGTTTTATCCTGGGAACGGAGCTTGTCCGGTGTTTGCAACTGTTGCACTAGCTGCGCGTACTTCCGCGTGTCTGGGTGGTCTTCCCCAAAAACGTTTCGGGCTGCGGTGGCCGCGCGAAGTGCGAATTGTATCGCTTCCTTCATTTTGTCTTGTCCGGCTAATTGGTAGGCAAACTTGTAACAGGAATACATCGTGCCCGGATGGTCGCTCCCGAGCAACTCTTCCTGCAGCGCAATCACATCGCGACATTGCGCATCCGCTTCATCGTATTTGCCTTGCTGGCTAAGCACCCCCGCCAAACCCATTCGACTACGGAATGTCGCCGGATGTTCGGAGCCGAGCACTTTCTCTTCGATTCTTATCACTTCTCGAAACTGCGTTTCCGCTTCCGAAAATCGACGTTGTTTGCCCAGCGCGTAACCCAGATTGTTTCGGTCGCGAAGGGGATCAGGATGCTCCGGTCCCAGAATCCTTTCCTCCGCACCGATGAGTTCTCGAAATCCATGTTCGGCCTCAGTATCTTTGTCCTGATTTCCAAGTGTAACTATCAAATTACCCCGGCTCCTGAGCGTCTCGGGATGTTCGGGACCCAGAAATTTTTCTTCTTCTGGAATCAGCTCACGAAATTCCTTCTCCGCTTCGGCGTACTTTTGCTGCCGATTTAACGCGAGGGCAAGGTTGTTGCGGCTCCTGAGTGTGTCAGGATGCTCCGGGCCGAGGACTTTGTTTCGGACCTCCAAAACACGCCGGTGTTCGGCCTCTGCTTCGGCGTGTTTCCCTTCGTCATCAAGAGCACCGGCTAAACCATTATGGCTTAATAGTGTGTCGGGATGTTCGGGCCCCAAGACTGTTTCTTCGACACCGATAAGTTGGCGAAAGGCCGCTTCAGACTCATTGTAGCGACCCTGCCTCCACAAAGCGTACGCCAGTCGGCTTCGGCTGCGCAATGTATCCGGATGCTCCGGAGCAAGGACGCTGCTGCGGGTCTGAACCACTGCCTGCAAGATCATTGCCGCATCCCGGTAATGCCCTTGATCGAGCAATACGTCAGCGATTACGTGTTGAATTTCGGCCCATGGCGCTGGGTCGCGCTCGCGATCAGTGAGTTCTTCCGCCTCACGAAAATGCTCGATTGCTGTCGTGTACGCTATTCGCTTCTGCGCTGCTAGTCCGGCCAGCTTAAGCGCTCGAACCACATCGGCGGACTGCGCGGGAGCCACCTTTCTAGCTTGCGCCGCCGCTGTTAACGCCAAGCGCTCGGCCTCGACGTAGTCATTTGCCACATAAGCGCCGCTGGCGCGCTCATAAGCCGTTGCGGTGGGGGAATGTTTCAACTCCTCCGCAACCTGCGGCAGCTTCTGACGAACAAAAGCTACGTCGAGATTAAGCCCCTTGCTCAACTGTTCGTATACCTGTTCCCGCACCGTACTGCTTTCCTGGGTTTGAGACTCACGCACCTTTGCCTCCAGTTGCGTGAACTGCATGATGCCCTGTCGCAGCTTCGCCATCTCATCGGTCATGGTGGAAACTGCATGCTGTGTTGCGATCACTTGCGTTGATGTCCGGCGCTGTCCGTGCA
>JACDEQ010000040.1 GCA_013816225.1 Armatimonadota bacterium
ACGCCGGAGCGTCCGCGCTCTTGTAGCCGTGATATCGCGACGACTCACGCAAAGCTGCGATGAGCTTGTTCACCTGAGACCTCGCGTCATCCGGCGAGAGCCCGTTGGCAAAGTTGAGCACCAGGAGGCGCGGTTGCATTCGAATTAACCGGTCGTGATTCTCGATCAGCCACGGGTCCGAATTCGCCTTGCTGATGCTGTTCGGCCAAACGTTGGGTGCCAGTGCGGCCGTTAGGGCCAAGATGGACAAGCAGATCATGCCGACGATTTTGGCACGAGCCGGCTACCAGCGATATTTGAGGCCCGCGCCAAGGACGGTCCGGTCGAAGTTTCTGTCCGCGTCGTTGGATCGCCTCGTTTCGAAGCGCATGTCGAGCAGCAGGGCAAACTTGTCGGTGAGCAGCCGCTCCCAGCCAGCCTCGATGACCCAGATGTTATCGAAGGCGAAGAATGCCGGGTTCGACCTCCCTCACCGTATACGTGCGCGGCCGGTGGCGGACTACGATGGAAAATTTGTCACGGGTCGAAGCGGCGGCTTTGTACCGGGCGCTGACCGTGCGCCTAATGTAATGTTGTTGGGGTCCTTAGCGCATTGATTTTGTAATGCATGGCCAGCTCTAACTGCTGGTCGTTAACCATTCTGTGCTCCAATCCAAGTTCAACATAGCGATTATGATTTTCGCCGTTCGGATCGTCGGACGGCCGGCGCAGCCTGTAATTGCCGCGCAGGTTTAGGCGCCGACGGCGAGCGGATTGGGCCGCCGGCAACCACGGTTTCACCGCGGTAGAACACAGCAGCTTGGCCGGGGGTCACTGCGCGAACGGGTTCGATGAATTCGGCCGTGAACGGTTCGCCGGGATACAGGACCGCCTGCGCAGGCTGCATGTTGTAGCGGATCCTACCGACAACCTTCGTCGGCTTGGAAAGATGTCCCAATTGGTCGTCGAAGACCACGCTTCGCTTCATCAGTGCTTCGTTGTTTCCGACGACGACCTTGTTCCCGCTCGGGTCGAGCCTAAGCACGAACAGCGGTTTGCCCTCGACGTTGAGGCCGATGCGGCGTCTTTGGCCTACCGTATAGAGGCCGATGCCCCCGTGTTTGCCAATCGACTTGCCTTCTTCGGTAACTATGTCGCCATCCGAGAAAGCAGTAGGGCGGTTCTTTTTTATGAACTCACCATAGCCGCCCGCTTCGCTTACGAAGCAGATCTCCTGCGAGTCGGGCTTATCCGCCAAGGCAAGCCCTAGGTCGCGCGCGATCTCGCGGGTCTCGCTCTTGCCAAAAAGCTCGCCAAGAGGAAACATCGCCTTGGATAGCTGCTCCTGGCTGAGCGAGTAGAGCGCGTAGCTCTGATCCTTGTCCTTTGCCCGTGCCCGCAAGAGCCGATAGAGTCCTGTCCTCGAATCCTTGCGCACCCGCGCGTAGTGGCCTGTGGCTAGCATGTCGCACCCGACCTCGCGCGCCTTCTGCATCAGGGCGTCGAACTTCACGTGCCGGTTGCACTCGATGCAAGGATTCGGAGTACGTCCGCGCTCGTACTCGTCCATGAAACGGGTGATGACCTGGTCCTTGAACTCCTTCTTGAAATTGATCACGTAGTAGGGAATGTCGAGGCGCCGCGCTACTCCGCGGGCGTCTTCCACTGCTCCGAGCGAGCAGCATCCGGCATGGCGTGGGTCCGTCTGGCTTTCCTGCCAAATCTGCATAGTGACGCCCATAACGTCGTATCCCCGGCGCACCAAAATGCCGGCAACGACGCTGCTGTCCACCCCGCCGGACATGGCCACCATAACCCGAGGCTTACGATTCACGGGCCAATTCTACCGAGTTGCATCCGAAATCCTTCGCTCGCCAGGAGCACCCGAATCTGCGAGCCGATCGCTGCGGCGACCGTTTTGTCAGCATAAACGGCGAACCAATGAGGCGTGGACTGGACGCCGAGTCTTGTCGCATCGGCGACATCCCTTTGAACGATCTCGAGGAACTTCGATCTGGCGCCTGGGTCGTTCAACAGGTCCGAAGCTTCTTGAACGCTGAGGCCCACCTGGTCGACCGCCCAGAGCAGGCCAGGCGTGCTTGTTTTGTCCTCGATTCTCTGGGCCATATGCACGAATTCTTCGAATTTGCCCTTGGTCGCCGCCCACTCGGACAGCATGGCTGCCGAGACAGCCAGAGGATGCAGCTTGCTTATAGGGAAGTGGCGTACAACTAGCTTTACCTTGCGCTTGAGCGGACCGTTCAGCTGTTCGACTACCCACTTATGGTTGGATCGGCACGTCGGGCAATACAAGTCGGTGAACTCCACCAGCGCTATCGGCGCGGACTTGTCCCCGATCACGTGGTTTTCCGCACCATAGACCTTGGTTTCCGCCGCCGGCGGCTTAGGCTTAGCCGCGGCGCTAGAAGCCAATCGCATTCCGTACGCCGATCCCGCGATTGCCACGAACGTCAAAGCCCCTGCATAGTATGCAAAGGGCCACAGATTCGGTGTCGGATCAGGCACACGGCGGACCATGCTTGCCGAGTGGACTAACAAGGCAAGCGTCATCACGACGGCGCTTGCAAGGCACCATTGACACATGGCGCCCAACGTGTTGGCCGCGTACGAAATCAAGCTCCAACTGGCTATGGTGCCAGCCCCGAGCAGTGCCCAAATCGCCAGCCCGAGCCGCGGCGAGTTTGCCGTTCCGATCACGCCTCGAGCCATTGCGCAAATGGAAATGAGAAAGTAGAGTCCCAACCCCCAGAAAGCTATCGGCACGCCGAACCAGCGATTATGCTCCGGCTGGCTAAGTAGGTCGCATCCCGATCGAGCGCCGCCACAAGGAAGTTCCGCGCCAGATGCGTGCGCCAGCCCAATTACGAGGGCGACAAACATCCCAATCGCAACAAGCAGAAACACGATCCGGTTGGACCATTCCCGTGCCATGAGTGACATTGTGGCAAAAAGCGCCTCTTCTTAGACTTTCCGGCATTCCTTTGAACCTGGGAGCCCCCATAAAGGCCATTTTTTGGAACAATTGCAACAAGTGGATCGTATTGTTTGGTAGGATTCTGCAAGAGAGGTTGAATTCAGGGTCAGGGGTACGACTACAAAAACAAACGAGGTAGAGAATGCAAGCCACGATGAATGCCACGACGCAATTCGATCAGCTTATGAAACGGACCTACAAAAAGGTCTACAACATGGCCTACAGGCTGTCGGGGAACGCCGCCGACGCCGAGGATCTCACGCAAGAAGCCTACTATCGAGCCTATCGAAGCTTCGATAGCTACGAAGGGGACAAGCCCTTCGAGAACTGGATTCTGCGTATCGTTTCCCGACTTTTCTTGGACTTGCTGCGCCATCGTCGGCGACGCGTTTCCACGGTGAGTTACGATGCACCTCTGCACAAGGAGGGCGGCGAGGAAGATTTGTTCTTCGAGCAGGGCGACAACGGTGAGAATCCTGAGAACAAGCTCATCGACCACACCTTAGGCGAGGAGCTCGAAGAGGTCCTGCGCTCGTTGCCGACCGAGCAACGCCTTGTCGTCATGCTCGCTGATCTGGAAGCGATGCCATACCAGGATATCGCCGAAGTGCTCGGGGCGCCCATCGGCACCATTCGGAGCAGATTGCACCGAACACACAAGGCTCTTCGCAAGAAGGTGTCGGATTGGGAGAGAAAGAATCCGGATCACATCGGCAACCTGAGGCTTTGCGACCAGTAACGATTCACTTTGATTAGGTTCGGCCGGGCACGCAACGGTCCGGCCTTTTTCTTGCGTCGTGACGCATAATCGATACCACAAGGTGTACGAAAAAATGACTGACAGTTTTCCCATTCGTAAAGTCGACCACGTCCGCTTCTTTTGCGGCAACGCCATGCACACGGCCGAGTGGTATCGCCGCCTCTTCGGTTTCGACATACAAGCCTACGCTGGCCTGGAAACTGGCATGAAGGACGAGGCGAACTATCTCCTGACCGAGAATGACGTCCGGTTCCTGATGTCTACGCCGCTGCTCCCCGATCATCCGCTCGCAGAGCAACTGGGCCGTCATGGCGACTTTGTTCAGGACATCGCCTTCGAGGTCGACGACGTGGACCTCGCTTTCAAGACGGCCACCTCACGCGGCGCGAAGGCCTTTTCGGGGCCGCGTACTCTCGAGGACAGCTTCGGCAAGGTGCGCATCGCCGCGATCCATACCTACGGCGACGTCGTGCACTCGCTTGTCAACCGCGATGACTTCAGCGGCCTCTTCCTGCCCGGATTTCGCCCCGTCGATAAGAAAGGCGATCCGGTGGGCATCGAGTTCGTCGACCACTGTGTCGGCAATGTCGAATGGAATGGTATGAACAAGTGGGTCGATTGGTACGCCAATATCCTCGGCTTCGAGCAGATACAAACTTTCGATGACAAGGACATCAGCACCGAGTACACCGCGCTCATGTCGAAGGTCATGCAGTCGGGCAATGGCCGAGTCAAGTTCCCGATCAACGAGCCCGCCGAGGGTCGAAAGCGGTCGCAAATCGAGGAGTACCTGATCTACCATGGTGGCCCGGGCGTTCAGCACGTCGCCTTGCACACCAGCGACATCATCAACACGATCAAGCTGCTCAAGAGCCGTGGCATGGAGTTCCTCCAGGTGCCGCGAACCTACTACGACACGCTGTTCGAGCGCGTGGGCGAAATCGACGAAGACCTCAACGACATCGCCGACCTTGGCATCTTGGTCGACCGCGACGAAGAGGGCTACCTCCTCCAGCTGTTCAGCAAGCCCGTGGAAGACCGCCCGACCCTGTTCTATGAGTTCATTGAGCGCAAGGGCGCCAAGAGCTTCGGAAAGGGCAACTTCAAGGCCCTCTTCGAAGCGATCGAGCGAGAACAGGCGCTGCGCGGCACGCTCTAAATCGAAAGCCCTCCTCGCCCCTCCGGGGGTGGGGAGACCCCACGCCATGAAACTCTGCCGCTTCCTGTTTGCCGACGACGAAAGGCCGCGTACGGGCATCTTCCACGACAATCAGATCTACGAGACAGACGGCGAGCGGGCACTGGGCGTCCACCAGCCCAACGACATCCGGCTGCTCGCGCCCGTCGCGCCGTCGACTCTGCGGATGTTCGACGCGTTCGCTCCCCGCGAGGGCGTACCGCAGTTCACCTTCGAAAACAGCTCCGCTATCGTCGGGCCCGAAGTCGACATCACCTTCCCCGAGGACAGTGAGAAGCGAGACTTCCAGATGCAAATCGCCGCCGTCGCCGGGAAGACCGAATCCGACCTGGAGGTCGAGGAAGCCGAAGACTACATCCTCGGCTTCACGATCCTGAACTGCTGGACCGCGCGCGACGCTGGCCGCCAAGGAACCGCCAAAGCTACCGACTTCGCGATATCCGTGGGCCCGTTTCTGGTGACGCCCGAAGAACTCGAGGACAAGGCTTCGGGATCCCGGTACAACCTCGCTATGAAGGCCTTGGTCAACGGCGAAGTCGTCTCCAGCGCCAACCTTTCGAGCATGGCCCATTCCTTCGCCGAGCTATTCGCCGAAGCCGGTCGCGGCGCCTCCGTCCGCGAAGGCGACATCATCGCCTCCGGCTCCGCTCCCGGCGGCAGCCTCATGCAGCTCGAGCGGGATTATCTGCAGCCCGGCGACGACGTTACGTTCGTCGTCGAGCGCCTCGGCACGCTCACTAACCGCGTGGCGTTCGCCACCTAAAAGACATGTCATACCCATCCGAGCACCCGCAAGTACCAGCTAGAGTGTATGATCTTTCAGCCTTAAGTCTCCAGTCTTCCCCGCAGCCGGTAGAATCCTGCCGATGTTTCGATCCACAACAGTCATCGGCGTCGTCCGAGATGGCGCCGTCGCGGTAGCCGCCGACGGCCAGGTAACGCTCGGCGATGCCGGCACGATCGTCAAGCACACGGCCAAGAAAGTCCGTAAGCTGACGGGCGGCAAGGTGATCGCCGGGTTCGCGGGAAGCGTCGCCGACGCGCAGGCCCTTCAAGACCGGTTCGAAAAGAAGCTTGAGCAGTTCGCGGGAAACCTGAAGCGAGCGGCCGTGGAGTTCGCCAAAGATTGGCGCACCGACAAGATATTGCGCAACCTCAACGCCATGATGCTGGTGGCGGAGCCGGGCACGGTGCTCCTTGTATCAGGAGACGGAAACGTAATCGAACCGGATGACGGTGTCACAGGCATCGGTACCGGCGGCCCGTTCGCCATCGCTGCTGCGAGGGCGCTCGTTCAGCACACCAAAATGTCCGCAGAAGAAATCGCGAGGGAGAGCCTCATGATCGCCAGCGAGATCTGTATCTACACCAACGACAAGATCGTGATCGAGACCCTTTAGAACGCCATACCTTCGTAATCGCGCATCAAGCCGACGACCTTGCCGATGATCCGCGCGTCTTCCTGCTTCACGGAGATGGGCTCGTAGTCGGGGTTGCTGGGCATCAGCTTCACGTCGGACGGCCCGAAGCGAATCCGCTTCACGGTTGCCTCATCCCCAAGCAGGACGGCAACCAAGTCCCCATGGCGCGCAGTCTCCTGAGGCTTGATGATCACAAGATCGCGCGGCAGGATTCCTTCCCCGCTCATCGAGTCCCCTCGAACCCGAAGCAAGAACGAGCCCGCGATGTTGCGCACCATCTCGGAAGGCACTGGCACGAGACCCTCGACATTCTGGTCAGCAAGGATCGGGCTGCCTGCGGCGATCGTACCGAGCAGCGGGATCATGCGAACGTTGTTGGCAGGCTTGTACGCCGGGTGAATGATCTGGATCGAGCGCGGGGTCTTGCCACGCGCGATGTAGCCCTTCCGGCTCAGCGCGTCGAGGTGGACAGTCACCCCGCGAAGGCTGTCGATGTTGAAGTTCTTTCCGATCTCCCTGATCGATGGCGGGTAGCCGTTCTCATGAAGATAGTCCAGCACGAACTGCAGAACTGATTCTTGGCGATGCGTGAGTCCTTTTGTCATTCTATCGTCCGCTCCATGGGCACACTTTACACATACCTCTGTCTACCTGTCAACACCTGAAGACGTAGATGTGAACCGCAAAGGTGCGGACGTCGTGCCATAATCGGCGAGGATTTCCGTTTCTGAGGAGCCTTTTACTTTGTCCATCACAAAACTTCGCGGTTGTTTCAGCTATGCCGGCCCTCCCGTCGCCATCCTCGTCGGGCTCGTCCTCATTGTCGGATTCCTCTGGCAAGGGCGACAAGGTGACAGGGCGGTAAACCAGGCGTCCGAAGCCGCCATGGGCCCACCGGCTTTTACGCTGGATGGCTACAACATCTATCAGGGAGAACTTCGCAACGCGGTCGACGCACAGCGCCAGCAACTCACGATGCAAAAGACACAGGCGGGACAGCTCCCGGAACTCACGCCTGCGGAGTCACTCGGGCTTTACGCCCAGGCAGCAATCGGAGCCTTGGAACAAGCCGTGGCAATGGTTCTCGCTAAGAAGCAAGGGATCGAGGTATCCGACGAAGAGCTTTCGAACTGGGTGCTGCACGCGGAAAGAGATCGGATTGCCGGGTCGCAGCAGACTTTCGATATGATCAAGCAGTTCCAGGTTTCGGCGGCACAGCGGAGGATTGACGCCGCCAAGAAGAAGGATGCCAACTCGGCGGAAACCAAGGAAGCCACAAAGGCGCTCGACGAAGTCACCAAGATGACTTTCGAGGAGAACTTCAAGGGCCAATCCGGGGGCCTCACGCCAGACCAGTACGTCGCCAGCCTGACGGAAACGCTTCCCAAGCGATTGGGTGATCCGTTCTTCCGCCGTGCTGCCGAAGCCGGCGCTGCCAATGCTGAACTGAACGCCAAGTACGCCGAGAAGGTAGACACGTCGGATGGGGCCCTTAAGAAGACCTACGACAAGTTCGTCTACCACCAGATCGGAATCACCGAAGCAGACGCAGATGCAAAGGCGTCCGAGGTCCTCAAAAAGATTCGGGGGGGGATGGACTTCATGGAGGCTGCGCGGCAGTTCACAGACCTCAAAGACGCCAAAGGCAATGCCAACCTCGACGAGGTGACGCAGCCACGGTTCGACTTGATGAGCAATGCGGACTACGCCGGCCTCCTGATGCTCAAGCCAGGCGAGGTGAGCGAGGTCGCAACGATCGGCGAAAGCGCGTACATCTATAAGCTCGCCCAGGTCAAGCCTGACGTTCCCAAAGATTTCGATAAAGTGAAGCAGGAGCGAGCCAAGACACTAAAGCAGCGCGTATCCCAAGCCGAAGTCGCCAAGGCAACGAAGGCGGCGATGCAAGCGGCTAAGAAAAATGCGGCTTGGAAGGATCCTGCGTGGAAGCTCGTGACGGACTATGCACAGTTCCAGCAAGACGCGGCGCTTTCGAAAGCCGAAAAGATCAAGATCCTGAAGGATTTGCTAGCGCGGTCAAAGGACGTCGCCACCGACAGTCCGGACATCCCGGTGCTGGTTCGCTACACCGTGATCAACCAACTCGACGTGGAGCTTCCCGAAGGCGACGAAAAGAAAAGACTCAAGGCAGACTTGCTCGACTCGTACTTGCTCGTTATCGATATAGCCCCGTCGACCGATTTGAGGTTTCAGTACGCCGAGGAGCTCATTCGAGCGGGCCAAGGCGACAAAGCGCTCGAGATTCTGCTCGACAACGCGCAGGCAGCCGCGCCTCCAGGTCCGCAGACTGCGCCCATAATCGCGCGCGTCGAAAGGCTTCTGCCGCGCGCGGCGAATCTGGCGACTAAAGGCACCGACGTGGTAGACCAAGTACAAAAAGAAATAGCAGCATGGCGAACAGACGAAGTCGAGTCGAAAAAGGCGGCCGAAGAGATCGAGCGGGAGAACAAGAAGCAGGAAGAAGAGCTTCGCAAGAAGGAGGCCGCCGAGAAGGCGAAGGCTCCGGAGATCAAACCGCCGACTGCCACACCCCCGACGCCGGCGCCGACACCGCCGTCCAATCCGGGCGGATAGTCTTAATCGCCACCCCGATCGGCAACTTGGGCGACCTGCCTCCCAGAGCACTCGAATTATTGCGAGCCGCGGACCTTGTAGCTGCGGAAGACACTCGCATCACGGGAAAACTTTTGACTTTGAAAGGCATGAAGAAGCCGTTTGTTCGAATCGACGAGCACACGGATAGGAACCGCCTCGAAGATCTGGTTCGCCAAGCTGCGTCCGGCAAAACAATTGCTCTTGCCACCGACGCCGGCACTCCGGGCATCAGCGATCCGGGCGTCGAACTTGTCGATGTGGCGTACGAGTTCGGCGTGCAGATCGACGCCATTCCGGGCCCGTCAGCTGTTACGAACGCGCTCGCGCTGAGCGGATTCTACGCTCAAAAGTACACTTTCCTCGGGTTCCTGTCTAAAAAGCCGGGGTCATTGCGCACCGCACTTGAGTCTTATTTAACATCGAGCATGACACTGGTGTTCTTCGAGTCGCCGCATCGGATCGGAAAGACGTTGAAGGCAGTTGCCGAAACGCTGGGGGATCGCCGCGTTGCGGTGTGCAGGGAAATGACAAAGCTTCACCAAGACGTTCGTCGCGGTAGAATCTCTGAAGTTGTGGAAACGAACCTTCCGGCTAAGGGCGAATACACGGTCGTGGTCGAGGGATTTAGGCGCGGGGTTGCACCAGCCGACTAGATTTGCTACAATAGACGCAATGCCGGGCAACCGGTCTGCGACTGAACCAAGGAGGGTACAGATGGCAACGATTGCTCGAAACTTACAATGTAGGAGTGTTCCAATGCGCAATCTATTTCTGGCGCTGTTATTGCTGATGGGTACGGTAGCGACTTGTTTCGCCCAGAGTACTCTGGATCCGTATCGCCTGAAGGTCGAAGACGTTATCGCTATCCGAGTATTTGGCGAGGATGATATGAGCGTGGACGGCCCGATCAATTTCGACGGGACGATCAGCGTGCCTTTCCTTGGCTTCGTCAAGGCAGCCGGACGAACGACGCCCGAACTCGAAGCGTTCATCCGCGATGAGCTCAAGAGACAGCAATATTTTATCGACCCGCAAGTGACCGTCAACGTGATCCAGTTCAAGCCGTTGCGAGCGAGCGTTGTCGGTGGCGTCATTCGGGCGGGCGAATTCACCTATAAGCCGGGGGACCGAGTCCTCGGCTTAATTACGCAAGCACAGGGTCCGCAGTTCAACCGTGCCAATCTTAGGAAAGCGACGTTGGTGCGCAAAGGCAGCATGGAGCAGATACCGCTTGACCTGCACTCAATGCTCACCCGCGGAGACCTTTCGCAAAACTTCGAGCTCCGCGACGGTGACATTATCAATATTCCGGAAACCCGGACCAACCGAGTGAGTGTTATAGGTCTCGTGCAACGGCCGGGACAGTTCGATTGGTTCGAGGGAATGACCCTGGCGGACGCAGTTTCCAGCGCCGGCGGCGAGGTTCCTTATCGAAGCCGAATGTCGGCTGTTCAAGTGCAGCGGGTGGTGCCGGGCCGAGAGTACGCTTATTCACGATTCTCCGTCGATTTCACTAAGTTCACTTCGAAAAACGATTTCACACAGAACATCGCCCTAGAGCCTGGCGACGTCATCTTCGTGCCAAGCTCTAAGAGCTTGGATATCAATCAGCTGTCTCAATACGCGGGCGTGGCGTTCACCCTTGCGAGCCTGCTGAACGGAAACTTCTCCTTCTTCCCGAGATTCTAGCTGGAGGCATATGCAATTGGGACGCGGTAAATTCCTTCGATCTTTGAAGCAGCGCTGGTGGCTGCTGCTTCTTCTTGTTATTCCCGCAACGCTGGGAACGCTTTTCTGGACGGTCTACTCGCCGGCCAAGTACGAGGCGTTTATGACACTCGCGGACAAGCGGCCCACAGACATCGGCCAAGCGGTTCTTTACCAGGATGAGCTAATCGGCCGAGCGGTCAACGACCAAGAAATTCGAGTTCTCAACCTGGCCAACACCATCAGCTCCTATACGGTTCTCAAAACTGCGTATGACGAGCTCGGCGCCACGGGAGTTATCGACAAGAATAAGGTGGACGAAGTCGAGTTCGTCAACAAGGTGTCCGTCAACCCACTCCGTGGTACTGAATATCTCCAGGTTAGCTACGTGGCTAACGAGCCAAAGACGGCTCGCTCCATCATCGACACCATCTACCGGAAGTTTATGTCCCGCTATCGGCAGCTAAGCACGGACATTTCTACTCAGCGCACCAAATTTGTCAAAGAGCAGCTCAAGGCTGCACAAGCCTCGTATGCAGATAAGCTTCAGAAGCAGCAGAAGTTCCAAGAGAGGCACCCCGGCGGCATCGCCTACGATGCGAGCACGCAAGGACTCGTCATGCAACTCGGACAGGCCAAAATCCGCTATGCCGAAGCGCAGCGAAACAGCGCCGTCGCTCAGGGCCAGTTCAACACGGCCAGCGAGCAGCTTAAAAGCGACGATATCAAGCAGCCGTTCAAAACGGTGACCGAAATCCTTAACCCGGTCTACAGTTCCATCAGCGACCGAATCGCCGAGAGTGAATCGACGCTTAAAGGTTTGCGCGAGCGGTACGGCGTCAAGCACCCCAGAGTCGTGGGCGTCCAAAAGTCGATCGATGAGGACCGAGCGCTGCTTGCAAAAACCGACCGCATCTACAAAATCGGTCAAGAGCCCCGTTTGTCACCTGTGCAAATCGAGGCAACCCAGGCCAAATTCGCTGCGGAGCGCGCAATGAGTTCTTCCGCCAAGGAGATGCAGAACGCCGAAGGTGCCATCGCTCAAGTCAAATCCCAACTCGACCAACTCCCGGCGGTCCAAAAGGAGTTGACCGGCCTACAGGCCGAACTCACAGCCGAAGCGGACAGCGTTCGAAACCTCACCCAAAAGCTCGGAGAATCCACGGTTCGTCAGGCGCAGAATGAAAACCCGACCATCTACATGCTCGACGACCCGCAGTTTAGGGAAGTGCCGCGAAACACGGCGCTAAAGACGCTGATCGCGCTCTTCCTTTCGTCGATCGTCGCGGTTTCGCTTATCGCCAGCCTTGGCCAGGTCGACCAAGGCACCTACACGCCGATCGAGGCGGAGAACAGCCTGGGCTTCCCCGTCATCGCCGTACTACCGAAGAGCGGCCAGCAGCGCCTTAGCACCGGCGTCGAGCAGGCGACCGCCCTCGCCGCCAGCTACCAAATCCTTTCGACGGAAATCATGGCCGTTAAGGAAAAGCTGGCCGGTCCAGGCATATTGGTTGCTGCTGCCGAGCCTAATGCGGGCCGGTCTACAGTCGCGGCTAACCTTGCCATCAGCTTGGCGAGAGACGGCGCGCGCGTTCTGCTTATCGATTCCGACC
>JACDEQ010000238.1 GCA_013816225.1 Armatimonadota bacterium
GCGCAGACCCTTCTCGGGTCAACCTCGCGTGGCCCACGCTGGGCTATTGCATACAAATTCGCCGCTGAGCAGACTACGACGCGCCTGCTCGCGATTTCATGCAACGTCGGGCGAACCGGGACAGTCACGCCGGTGGCTGAACTTGATCCAGTGAAGGTGGGTGGCGTTACAGTTTCGCGGGCTACCCTCCACAATTTCGACGATCTGAAAAGGAAGGACGTGCGTGTGGGGGACGAGGTGGTAGTGCAGCGAGCGGGAGATGTCATCCCCGAGATCGTCGGCCCCATGTTGGACGCCAACCATGCGGATCGCCCCATTCCCGAGCCTCCATCGGTCTGCCCGGTGTGCCAGTCCACATTGGTGCGCAAAGAAGGCGAGGTCGCACTCAAGTGCTTCAACAGGTTGTGCCCGGCGCAGACCGCCGAAAAGATTCTTCACTTCGCTTCTCGTGGGGCGATGGACATCGATGGCCTGGGCGCCAAACTTGTGCTGCGTTTTATAGAAGAGGGCTTCATAGGTGATTCGAGAGGCATCTATCGACTTCGCGAACGGCGAGCAGAACTTGAAGCGATGGAGAGGCTCGCGGAGCAAAGCGTCGCGAATCTCCTAGACGGGATCGAAGCGTCGAAGCGACGGCCTCTCAATAGGCTGATCTACGCATTGGGGATTCATCAGGTCGGTTCCACCGCATCGCTGGAGCTGGCCAAGCATTTCGGCACGCTGAGCAGTTTGCGGAGTGCCACATTCGAAGAACTGGTTGAAGTCCGCGATATCGGGCCCAACACAGCCGGTGAAATCGTCGAGTATTTCCAAGAACCAGAGAACCGTTCGATGCTGAACGGGCTAGTTGCCGCTGGCATCGATCCCCAGCCGGTGGAAGCGCCGGTCGGCGGTAAATTCAGCGGTCTAACGGTCGTTTTCACAGGCAAACTCGAGCACATGACGCGGGAGGAGGCTGAGAACCTTGTGCGCGCCCTCGGAGGTGCCGCAGGAAGCAGCGTAGGACCAAAGACAGACCTCCTGGTCGCTGGCCCCGGGGCAGGAAGCAAACTCGACAAGGCAACGGAGGCCGGTATCGAGGTGATCAGTGAGGATGAGTTCCTGACATTGACGGGCAAGTGACGGTGATACCTCGCGAGCATTTGGACTTCGGCGCGTGCGTTTCAAGCGGCCAGGTGTTTCGCTTTAAAGAGGTGGGCAAGAAGTGGGTCGGCGTGGACGGTTCAAACATCATCGAGGCGATTGAAACGGCCGACGGCTGGTCTGTCCGGTCTTGCCCCGATCCGCGCGCTTGGATGGATTTACTGCAGATGGGCCAAAACCTTCTCCAGATAAAGCGGACGATTGCAGACTGCGAGCCGCGCCTCACCCGTCAACTCGAAGCTTATCCCGGTCTTCGGCTCCTTCGGTGTCAGAGGTCCGACGAGACACTGTTCTCGTTTCTGTGCACACCCAACAACAATATGGCGCGGATTGGCAGGATGGTGCGCGAACTGGCGGCGTATGGAAAGGAAATGGGTGAAGGCTTATTCGAGTTTCCCGGCGTCGGGCGAATAGCAGCTATCCCTGAAGCGGAACTGCGAAGCAAAGGATTCGGATACCGAGCCGCGACAATTACCAAAGTTGCGCGCGAACTCGCTCAGCGTCCGTCCGGTTGGCTTGATGGGCTTCGTCAGGTGCCATATGAGAACGCGATCCGCGCGCTTTCGGAGTTACCCGGTGTCGGGCCGAAACTGGCGGATTGCGTTTGTCTGTTCGGCCTGCACCATTCGCAGGCGGTCCCGTTCGACGTGCACCTATGGCGTGCCGCAACCAGGTTGTACTTTCCGGCTTGGTCCGGCAAGTCTTTGACGGCCCTGCGATACCGCTCGGCGGGCAGCGAGTTCCGCCGAAGGTTTGGGAACACCGCCGGCTGGGCGCAACAGTATTTGTTCTATGAGCGGATAGCCGCTGCCGGTACGCCTGTATGCAATTATTAATTTGGTCAATCGAGAAAAAGTAGTATCATAGCAAGAACAAAGGAGATGAGCATGATTAACCCTATTAAGCGTTTTACTATTCCGATTGCTCACATGACCTCAATAATGAGAAGCAAAACCCTTGGATTGTCGATAGCTTTCGCCGGGCTGCTGGCCTTCATGCCTGGGCAATGCCAGGACGACAGCTACGACGTCGAAGTGTTTCGCGATTACCAGGTGGGCGTCTTCCGTACCGAAGCGGTAGGAGGCACATACGGGCGCGATTCCAATGTGGTGTATGAGAATGAGTACAGCATCACGACGAGTTTGCCTGCGACCAGATTCCTCCGATTTCGCCACTCGTGGGGAGGCGCAGTTGCCACTGGAGCACAGCGACTCGAATTCGCAATCCACGGCGGCAACACTTCGATCTTCAATTCGATAGGCATTCAGGTCACGATGTCCAATCAGACAGGACCGCTGAGAATCCTGTCCGACTACGCGACACAGAATATAGGCGGGTGGACCTATGTGTCCATCAGCAAGAACCTGCTCGGCATCGGGAACGGCCGCTTTTATCAGCTTGACTTCATCAACATCGGGACACAGCCGATTACGTTTTGGCTGGACGAGATTCGGCTCACAAGAACCACGGGGAGCACGGCAGTAATCAACGTAAACCCGAGTCAAACGATACGAACTCTGACCGACCCTTTATTCGGAGTTGCTTGCAACGTGTGGGACGAGAGGTTCGATGAAGCCAGCACGAAATTCAGGATGCGCGAAGCCGGCATCAAGATGATCGCCTACCCTGGCGGAACAAATGCCAACGTTTACAACTGGCAAACGAATACCGAAGTCATTAACGGCGCGATTGGGCTGGTCGACACGAGCACTTTTCTTAAGGTGGCTGACCAGGTGGACTCCCAGAGAATCATCGCCGCGAACTACGGCTCTGGCACCCCGGAGTTGGCTCGCGACTGGGTTTACTACGCCAACATTATCAAGGGTGGCAATGTCATCTACTGGACGATCGGTAACGAGAACTACGGAGCTTGGTCGTATGATACACACGAGTTCCGCCATGATGCTATCACGTACGCGCACTTCGTCAAGGACTGCATGGAGCTGATGAAGGCAGTCGACCCCCGCGTCAAGATCGGCATTACCGGAACTTGGAGCGAGTTCGCTTATCCTCAGCGCGTCACCGTCCAAAACCCGGTCACGGGTACGTGGACAAACGGTTGGACGCCCGTTCTCTATACCGAGTTGCGCAAACTAGGCGTCACTCCTGACTTCATGGAGATGCACTTCTATCCGACAGGGCCCTTCGCCGAAAGTGACAACTTCCTCATCCAGTCGAACGACATGTGGAACTATGTGCTTCCCCCCGCGCAAAGGTTGCTTCGTGAGTACCTCGGCCCCCCCGGGGAGTCCGTGCCGATCTTCATGGGAGAGAACAACGGTAACTTCTTCCTACCCGGCAACCAGTCGACCAGTATCGTCGACGCGCTTTATCTAATCGAATCGTGGACCACAGTGAATAAGCTCGGCGGTAACGGTTTCACCTGGTGGAACCTGCACCAACAAGCGGAGACCAACGGGAACTTGAGCGAACTCCTATACGGTTGGCGCATGTACGGCGACTACGGCATAATGTCACGAGAGCGGCCACCCGGCATCGCACCCCCAATCAACGAGCGCTATCCGGCGTTCTTCGCGTTCAAGCTTCTCAAGCTATTCGCTCGCCCCGGTGACCGTCTCGTCCGTGCGACCAGTGACAACGGTTTGCTGTCGGTGGTCGCGAGTAAGTCTGTTCTCACAGGAAAGGTGAGACTCTTAATATGCAACTCGTCGAGAAATAGGGCGATTCCGACAGCGATCACATTCTCGAACTACAGCCCGAGCGCGTCGATCCTGACTTACCGTTACAGCACTGTAGAGGACTCGGCAAATGCGGACCTCACACTGATGAAGCGCGTGAACTCACGAAGTCTAAATAC
>JACDEQ010000041.1:0-11873 GCA_013816225.1 Armatimonadota bacterium
ATGTTCTCACCGCCCACAATGTGCTTGATCACGATCCGGTTGAAGGGGCGCGGCCATTCGCCCGCCGCCGGTCGCTCGCCGCTGATCCGGACCTTGTAAGAAGTGATCTTCTGGCGCTTCTTCTCGAGAATGCTGATCACATCCATTGCCGTGCATGCCGCGAGCGAAACAAGCAGCATCGCCATAGGCGAGGGCCCGGCCGGTTGTTGGCCCCCATCGACGGAGTCGAATGAAAAGGAAAACCCCGACGGAGGCTCTGCGTCGAACCTCAGTCCGCCCGCCCAAACGAGTTCAGCGTCCATGCCGCCAGTCTACCGTTGGAGCCAAGGACTTCAGCCCTAACCCGGAACTTTGAGCCCCATTGAGCAGTTTATAAGAGTAGTGCATGTCCTCCTTTCCCTCTCCGGGAAAGACAAGCCCCAGTTTTAGCCGACTGGGGCCTTTTCATTTAAGACTGGAGACTGCAGACCCCGGATCGACCGCCGGCTGCGAGAAGTCCGGCAGGTCGACGTCTACGCACACGGCGTTGGCGCGGCGTGTTCGCTCTCGAATCTTGACTTCGCGGCTGCGAGTTCGCGCATGGCCTCAATTTGCAGGAGGTCCGCATCGCCGAGGCCTGCCTGGCCACCCTCCGCCAAATGCCGATGCAGGCCCTTACCGGCCTGATACAGCAAATTCATCGCGAGCCCGCGCTGTTCGTGGCTCTTCACGTGGACCAAAGGCGGAGTGACCCTATCCAAGTACTGCATTAGCGCTGAAGCCCGAAGCACCCAGGTATCCGTGCGGGCCTTCAGGCTTCCGCCTGGCTCGGATTGCGCTTCCTTGAGCAGATTCCGAAAAGCGACCGCCATGCTTTGAATGACCGGTTCCAAGACTCCGACATTGTTACGATATCGCTTGGTCGCGATTTCGGGCTCTTGAGACAGGCCGAGTTTGTTTGCCTTTTCGAGGTCTTCGACGCTCTTGGAGAACTCCTCGGTCAGCGCGTAGGCTTGGGCGCGCTTGTATAGCGTTTCGGGATCCTGCCGGATCGCGAGGGCCGCCGTGTACTGCTCGGCGGCGCGCTCGAAATCGAGCCTGCCCATCATCATGTCTCCGAAGATCGTCCTCGCCGCGGCATTCTTTGGGTCCTTGGCCAGCGCCTCCTGAATTTTCTCGAACGCCCTATCCGTTTGCCCGCCGTCGATCCAGCTCTGGGCGGCGACGATGAGGAACTCGCTACGATCGGGCATCAGCTCATACGCCCGAGCGGCCTCACCTGCGGCCAGGAACGGGTGCCCGGCCTGCTGCAGCGCTTCGATCAGAGCGAGCCGCGGTTCGGCGCTCATCGGATCGGCGTCCACCGCGTCGTTCAGAAACACCACGGCCTCGATTAACTTTCCTTCCCTCAGTGCCTTTCGGCCAGAAGCCAGCGGCGCGCTGTCGATTCGAACGCTCGGCGTGTGAGTCGCGGTCGGAATCCCAGGATCGGGCGTCGCCAGAGAGCGGGATGCGGGCAGGTCTTTAAACGGAATGGTATCGAGTTGCGCAACCCAGGTCGAGGCGATCGTCATGCTGCCGCTCACGATGTCGAGCTTGCCGTTGCGTATGATCGAATACTTCGCGTTGTTGTCCCAGACGGTCCTGCCACCACGCCCCCGATAGAGCTGGATGTCGCCCTCGAGCTCGCCGCCCTTGCGCAGGACCTTGCAAATCACCACATAGTCCGCACCGATTGCCCGAGAAACCTTGAAAACGTCATCTTTCTTGGCTGTCGCTTCCCAGGACCTGATCGCGCCCGACCGGATAGCAGCCACGACGGCCGGCTCGCTCATCTCCCACGACACGGGCGCCACCTTGCCGACGGCGTCGAGCCCACTCGCAATCTCCTTGGCAACGAGGACGTTGTTGTCCTTATCGGTGAACTCTATGACCATGTCCTGGTAGATGAGGACAGTGGGCTTTGCGGGAGCAAGCGCCAGAGCCGCGATCAGAGGAAGCATCATCCCAGCAGGTCGAGTTCCCGCCGGCAAGCTTTCGCTTCGTTCTCCGCGCCCGATTTCTCGTACATAGATAAAGCCGATTGGAAATGCTGGCGCGCGCTCCCGGTCTCGCCTACGCGTGCGTAGCAACGCCCGATAAACTGGTGGATTAGAGCCGGGCGGCCGCTGCCGGCCAGGGAGGCGGTAAAGTCTCGAATAGCGCCGCGGTAATCTCCCGAAGCCATCTTGTTTTGTGCCACGCGATAAGTGTTCTCGCTCACGGCCGGCTCCGAGGGGTTCGCCGGCCCGCTCTCGGCAATTTCGATCCTGCCGACGCTCTTAGGCTTTGGGCGCGGCTTCGGTCCGGCTGACGCAGGAGCCGTCGGCGCCGTATTTGGCTCGCTCCGACCGGCCGCCGACAACGAGCCTTCGTTCGCGGGCACGATTTCGAGCGGCACGCTCAGGGGCGCAACCGACCTCATAGCATTCGGAATTACCGGACGTTGCCCTGAAGCGTTCGACCTGGCAGCCGGTAGCTCACTGGACGCGCCGGCCGGGGTGTTTGCCGGAAGCGTCCTTTTCGGCTGGGGCTCCTGCGAAGGAAGTTCAAATCCCGAAGCCTGATAAGTGTTGTCGGTCAAAAGAGTCTCTTTTTGACGCCTTTCCGCGTCTGGGGGCAAGGCGAACATGATGCCGACCCCCGAAACGACCGCAGCTGCTCCAAGCGCGCAGAGGATGGCTACCATGCTGCGACGCTGATCGGCAGGAGCCTCGGACGGCACCTCGGTGGACCGTCTCAACTGGTTCAACTTGATCTGGTCGAGCGTCGATTCCGGCCTCAACCGCGCGACCTCCCCGTAAGCGGCAATCGCGGACACCATATCGCCCTTGTGCTCGAAGCACATACCCCTAAGAACATGTGCGCCGGCCTCATCGGGGAAGGCCGCGAGGATCGAACTCGCGACAAAAAGGGCTTCGTCTACCTTGTGCTCATGGATCAGCCTGTAGCCGTCCTTTAGCAATTCTTCGACGTCTTCGGCCTTGACGCTTGCCTCGGGGAGGTCCAACTTCACACCGCAGGACTTGCAGAATTTGCTGTCAAGGGAGTTGCTTGTTTTGCAGGTTGTGCAACTGATTGCTTCCATTTTCGAATCATTAGACGCGCCCACGCGCGGTAACGTTTAAGTTTACTCTCAAAAACTAAGCGCCCAAGTAGAAGGAATCGCCTCGCGCTCGGCGAATAGTATTCACACTATGAAAGGAGTTGCTTTTCCCCTCTGCGCGGCTACTGCCGCCCTTCTCGCCGGTTGTTCCGGGTCGGGCGGTGGTGGCGGCGGCCTGCCGCCCTCGCGGATCGTATTTTCTTCCGATAGGGAGGGTAGCGTCGCCGTCTTCGCTATGGACGCCAACGGCGCTAATGTTCTTCGTCTCACTGACCCAGTCGCGTTGAACCGAATGCCCTCGCTGTCGTCAGACGGGCAGAAGGTCGTTTTCGTGAGCGAACGAGACGGCAATCAGGAAATCTATAGCATGAACGTCGACGGCACGAATCAGACGCGGCTGACAAATGATGCCGCCGCCGACTTCAACCCATCCTTTAGCCGGGATGGCACCAAGATTCTCTTCGATTCGGAGAGGACCGGAAACGCCGAGGTTTTCGTCATGGCATCCGACGGCCAGAATCCTGTCAATCTGTCCGCCAGCGCCCAAACAGACGGCGCAGCCAAGTTCAGTCCCGCTGGCACACAAATCGTCTTCCACTCCAATCGGACCGGCCAGTTCGAAATATGGGTAATGGATAGCGACGGAGGACGGCAGTTTCCGCTGACGGACGGCGCCGATTCGCTCGACGCGTTCCCGTCCTACCACCCGAACGGCAGTAAGATCGTTTACAACTCGAAAAACGGAGCCGAGGACGCCGAGATTTTCTCCATGAACATCGACGGCAGCTCACAAGCTGCCCTCACGAATAACATAGAGGCCGACAGCAATGCAGAGTACTCGCCGAACGGCCTGAAGATAGTCTTCGAAGGCTTACGCGCGGGCAACTGGGATATATGGCTGATGGACGCCGTGGGCGGCAACGAGGTCAACCTTAGCAACGACGCCGGCAACGATACCGAGCCTTCCGCGGGAACGTAGCTTCGGAGTGCGGGCATCATTGCCAGCAAAGTTGCCGGCGAAACACGTCGGACTAATTGCGGGTCGTAACCTGTTTGATGCTCAATCCTTGTGGGTGCTGCATGCGCGTGATAACCTGGAACTGTCGGAGGGCGCCGGCCAAGTCGCCGCTCTGGAGTTACTTCGAAAGCTTGGAGCCGGACATAGCTTTGCTCCAGGAGGTGGCGGGGCTGCCCGATAGGCTCAGGGACGCGTACGACGTTTGCACGGGCACGCCGATCAATAAACAGGGGGTCCTCACAAGTTCCAAACCCATCTGTTGGTCCGCGGCCGAATACTCAATGAACTGAATCTGAGAGGTACTTACGAATGGGTGTCGTCAGAGCTTACGCGTTACGCTGGCAATGTGCTTGCCCGCACAATTGAAGGGTTATCGGGCGAGCGATTCAACGTTGTTGTCGTGTACAGTCCCGCGTGGCCCTTGGATTCAGCAGTTCGCCATGGCGTAGATGTCAGCCCAATCAAACTTGAATTGGGCAATGGTTTATGGTGCGCGGACTTGGTCCACGATGCCTTGTCTGTGGCGATCCGCAATTCTCCGTACCACTGGATTGTCGGAGGAGACTTTAATTCCTCCGAGACTTTTGACTACATGTGGCCCGGTGGTCCCAGGGGTAACCGCGAGTACCTTGATCGCATGGCGAAGCTCGGATTATTCGATGCTCTCAGGCATTGCCAGGGCAAGTTGACGCCGACATTCAAAAACCCTAAAGATGGGGTTGTCGTTCATCAGATAGACCATCTCTTCGTCAGTCTGGAACTGAAGTCTCGGCTGACCTCGTGTGACGTCGGAGATGAAAACATAGTATTTGGAGAACGGATGAGTGACCATCTACCCATAATCGCGATATTCAACAGTTGAACTGCCGCCGTCCTCGCGAGCCAACTACCCCAGCGCTGCTAACCCATAACCATCAGGCGGAGGTCCGAATACGTGGCCTCCATCAGCCGTTCGAGGTTCACAACGTCCTCCTTGTTGTACTGCACCAGCGTGTCGAGGGCAGAGTCCCGGCCCCGCAGATATTGCCGCCAAAGAATGACCGCATCACGGCCCGTCAGGCCGCGTGTCTCGGTGCTCCGCTCGATCCCGAACTGCCGCTCGATGCTCTTCAGCCCGCCGCGATAGCCGAGCCGTCGCATCGTCGGGCACAGGTCAATGTGCAACTGATCGAGTTCGATGCTCGGGAATTCGCGAGCGAGCATCGGCAGGTCGAAGCCGGATCCGAAGAACGTAACGACCGTGCTGTACATGCTGATCGCGTCGGGGAACTCGACGAGGTTTTCACCCTTGATAAATGGCATATAGGCAACTCCGTCGTAGAGCCCGACCATGGTAATCGTGTCCTCGCGAAAGCTGCCCTCCGTCTCGACGTCAAGGTAGACCAGGCTGTCCCGAAATTCCGGAAAAGCGCGCCAATGCTCGCGCCTCGGGAGGCGGTTCGCGAAGTATTGGTGCACGCCACGGTCGAGCGCTTTCACGCTTGCCGTGACCGACTTCTCTATTTTCGCGATATCCGCCTTCTCGGTGACAAAGCGCTTCGGATCGCCCAGGAAATCCCGCCAACTGAGGGCGCCTTGCTCCCAAAGGGAACGCTCCGACTTGGCATCGATTCCACGTACGTGGACATAGGTAGACGTAAGCAACTGTCTACATTTTATTCCATCTGTGAGTAACTTGGCGCGGAACGGACGTCTAACCTAAAACCGTACTCTAAAAACGCCATTATGATCACCGCCCTTTTCGCCACCATATCGTTGTTCGCCTCACTGCAGGAGCCTGCCTTCCCCAAGGGCCCTCTAGGGATTCTCCAGTTAACCGACACTAACGGCGCGATCACGGCACTGAACTCGAAGGCCGGAAAAGCGATCGTGCTGCTGTTCGTCGCCGTAGATTGCCCGATCTCGAATCGTTATGCCCCCGAGATCGCCCGTATCGTCGACGAATACGGCCGGAAGCGGCTCAAGTTCTTCCGTGTTTACGTCGACGCATCCGTGACGAGGGACCAGATCGCAGAACACGGGAAGGACTTCAGCCTCAGGTTTCCTGCTGTTCTCGATGATAAACACGATTTGGTTCGAAAGGTCGGCGCAAGTGTGACTCCGCAAGCGGCCGTCATTGGCGCGGACGGCACCCTCCTTTACCGAGGCAGGATCGACGATCTGTATTCCGATCACGGACGATTCAAAGAAAGGGCGACTCGCCAGGATCTTCGCGTTGCGCTGGACGAAATTCTCGCCGGCAAACCGGTAACGGAAAAGCGATCGCTGGCTATCGGCTGCAGCATTCCCGACTTCCCGTAACGTCCTCTTTCCGATGCGTAAACCTCCTGCGATCGCGCCCGGCGACACGTTGGCTATCGTCTCACCTGCGAGCGCCTGCGATGAATCGAAGCTCGCCAACGGCATAAAGCTGCTCGAAGACCGCGGATACAAGCTGGTGTTCGGGAAAGCTTGTTACGACCGATGCGGGTTTCTCGCAGGAGCCGACGAGGCACGCGCACGGGATCTCCACAACGCGTGGTTCGACCAGGACATCAAAGGCATCATTTGCTCGCGAGGAGGCTACGGGACAGCCCGCCTCATGTCACTCTTGGACCTGGATCGCATGGCGGCTATCCCGAAGCTGTTCGCAGGCTTTAGCGACATTACGACCCTGCACCTCGCCCTCAACCGCCGAGGACTCGCAACCCTGCATGCCCCGATGGTCTACTCCTTCGTCAAAGAGCGCCCCGCATGGGTCGCTGAAATGTGGTTCGACGCATTCGAAGGCACTGCGCCTATCGCCTTGCCCGAAGGCGCAAGCCGTGGCAAGACATTGAACGAAGGTTCGGTGGAATCGGAGGTAACGGGCGGATGCCTTTGCCTCTTGTGCGACAGCTTGGCAACACCCGATCAGCTCGACGCCGAAGGCAAGATAGTGCTTATCGAGGACGTCGACGAGCCGCCGCACCGCGTCGACGCCATGCTGACTCACTTGCTCAATGCAGGTGTTTTGCAACGCGCGGCCGGTATCGTTGTGGGGGAGATGACGGCGACCGACGCAAAGACGGACGAGGGAATCGGAGGCATACCCTGGCGCGAGGTCGTGGCGGAACGCCTATCCGCTCTGGACGTTCCGATAGTCGTAGATTTTCCCTTCGGCCACCAAAACGAGATGTCCAGCCTGCCGCTCGGAATCCGTGCTCGCTTGGATGCGGACACAGGCGAGTTGACGTATTTGGAACTCGGAGTGGAGAAATGATCATTTTCGCAGCCGTGGCGGTACTCGCCTCCGCCCCAGCGCGGCCAGCCGAGCGCTGGACCAAGACCGTGCGCCCGGGAATTACCTACATTCAAGAGGTCAGTCGGGAAGCGCCGCTGATCTTTCACGCGTTGAAGTTCAAGTTCCCGGCCGCGGGCTTTCGTCTTGAAAGCCGCATCGCCAACGACGACGTGTACGGCCGCGACGAATCAAGCTCCCGGGAGACGGTGGAGCAAACGGCTCGCCGAACCGGTGCATTCGCTGCGGTGAATGCAGACTTCTTCGCGTGGGACGGCGATCCGCTGGGCATGATGATGACGGCTGGAGAGCTGGTCAGCGAACCGTACGTCCCGCGCTCCGCCGCCGCATGGGCGGATGGCGGATTGCTGTTCGATTCTCCCCGCTGGAGCGGCAGCCTGATGCTGATCGACGGAACCTCGTTCGCAATCGACGGGGTGAACAGGAGCGCCCGTGACAACGAGATCATCGTGAACACGCGCAAAGCCGGCGTCGCTTCTTCGAAGCAGCCGTGCTACGCATTCGTTTTCGAGCCGACAATGCCCGTGGCTCTTGGACAGATCACGCCCGTAAAGCTCAAGAACATTTTTCCGGAAGCCTACAATTTGCCCGTGGGCGAGAACCAGATCATCGTGATGGTGACATCGTCGCGCTATAAGCCGATGGCCGGCCAGTTCCACGTCGGACTTGTGTACGACATGCGCGTCGTCGTCACCGGCCAGATCGATTGGAAGTCCATGAAGGAAGCCGTCGGCGGCGGGCCGAGGCTTGTGAAAGGCGGCCAGCCCTACATCACCAACCTCTACGAGAAGTTCGACGCCGGCTATTCAAAGCGCCACCCACGGACCGCCGTCGGATACACATCGTACGGCGAAACGATCATCTGCGTGGTGGAAGGCCGTTCCAGTTTGTCACGGGGCGTTACGCTCGATGAACTGGCGTCCCTCATGATCAAACTCGGCTGCGCCGACGCGATGAACCTCGACGGAGGCGGCAGTTCGACGATGTACTTGGGTGGTGTGGTGGTCAACCGCTTGAGCGACGGCGCGGCTCGGCGCGTCGCGAGTTCGTTGCTCCTTTACGCTCCCCCAGCCGCCGCTCCTTCGACGCAAATCAGCATCGTGGCCAAGCCCGGCGGCGTGCGACCCGGTGACCAAACAACGATGAAGCTCATCGACAGCGTCGGCGCTGCCATTCCCGACCAAGAGGTCGTCTGGTCTTGCACGAGCGGCGCGGGCTGGATCGACGCAGGCGGGACGTTTCGGGCGTTGTCCTCAGGAACGGCCCGCGTTAAAGCCATCGCCCGCGGCGCAGAAGCCTCGGTGGATATCCGAATTTCCGAGTAATCTGCCCGATTTTTGGAACCTCAACCCGGGTCTCGTCTGTATCCTTTCTTGGACACACATCCAAGTGCCTGCCTGCACAAAGGGTCCGGTCGCAAGGCCGGGCCCTTCCTTTTTTAGATTGGAGACTGCAGACTGAGGACCGGACGAACGAATAACGACGGGATCGACGAAGCCGGCGCGTCCGACCGGTCCCACAGGTGAGATTTCCGGTCTCCAATCTCCAGTCTGCAGTCTCCCCGCCCCCGGGTATCCTCAACCCTCCATGGACAGAAACCTCGCCCTCGAATTCGTGCGCGTTACCGAGGCCGCTGCGCTCTCCTGCGGAATGTGGGTGGGAAAGGGGGACAGGAACGGCGCCGACCAAGCCGCCTGCGACGCCATGCGCACGACGCTCAACCAGCTCGACATCGACGGCCGCATCGTCATTGGCGAGGGGGAGCGGGACGAGGCGCCGATGCTTTACATCGGCGAGGAGCTGGGCTCGAAGAACGGCCCCAAGGTGGAGATCGCGGTCGATCCTGTGGAAGGAACAAACCTCTGCGCCAACGGCGTCGCGAACGCGATCAGCGTCCTCGCGGCAGCGACCGAAGGTGAAGGCACGCTCATGCACGCCCCGGATTGCTACATGGACAAGCTGGTGGTCGGCGAAGGCGCCAAGGGCGCGATCGACATCACGCTCCCGGCCGCGGTCAACCTCCGCATGATCGCGAAGTGCCTGGATAAAGACGTGCAAGAGCTCACGGTTGGCATCCTCGACCGGCCTCGCCACGAAAGGCTCGTCGCGGAGATTCGTAGGGCAGGTGCGCGGATCAGGCTTGTTACGGACGGCGACATCACCTTGGCCATTGCCGCGATCGATCCGATGACCGGCATCGATGCGCTCTTCGGAATCGGCGGCGCCCCGGAAGGCGTCATCACGGCCGCCGCGGTCCGCTGCGTGGGCGGAGACATGCAGGCAAAGCTGGTCTTCCGCAACAGCGGTGAGCGGGAGCGGGCCAAGGAAATGGTCAACGGCGACCTCGACCGCGTTCTTTTGACCGAAGACCTCGCGGCTGGCAATGTCATGTTCGCTGCGACAGGCATCACGAGCGGCGATCTGCTCCGCGGCGTCCGCTATGTCGCCGACGGCGCGTACACCGAGTCGGTCGTCATGCGCTCAACCACCGGCACTGTCCGCAACATCCACACCCGCCATCGATTTGACGGCGGACCGCGGTACTAGTGCTTAAGATGGCGTCGCCGAAGCGCTCAAGCGAGCAGCCCGCAACCGAATGCGGCCACTGATGAAGGTTCAGGAACTGGAGTCCACACCAGCGGTCGGACGCACCTTCTGGAGTCCAGAACCCAGCCCACGATTGTGCCGTTCCCGTCGATTCCCAGGGAACGCCCTCCACCGAAGCTGAACCCGGCCCCGACGATCTGGCCCCCTCCGGCGCCGAGCGCCCAACCGAACCCGCTCCGAGTAGGAAGGATCTCCGCAGTATATTGAGCAGAAACCGAGACGTTACAGATAGCCACCAAAAAAGTTGGTACGACTTTTGAACACTTCATTCCACTACCTTCCTACGTGGGTTTTTCCTCCAGCGGGCAGATTCGGTGGAGAGTCGCGCAGCGCTTGGCGAAACCTGCCCTGGAATCGCCGATTCCGGCTCCCGATTCCAAGAAACGCGCGCAGGAATCGACAATGTTCGCGCAGGATCGACGATTCCTGCACAGGGATCCGCGCAGAGTCAGAGGGGGAGGCCAGCTCGCACCGACGCATCGAGCTTCAAACTGATCGCCAGACCATCGTCCACAGGATCGAGGAACGTCGCAAGCTCGGGGTGTTCGAAAGCGCCACGGTTGTATTCCCGAATTCCTTCGGTCGTCTCTTCCGTCTCGTTCGGATCGGCAACGCGGTTGCCCCAAGTCGCGTTGTGGGTAAGGACCAGCCCACCGATTCGCAGCTTCGGAATGGCTGCCGTGAGCGCCTTCGGATAGTCCTGCTTGTCGATGTCGATCAAGATAACGTCGTAAAGGCCGTCGTCCTCGGTCAGCAGGGCGACGGCGTCGCCCGTCAGGAACCGAACCCGGTCGCTCATGCCGGCGCGCCCAATGTATTTCCGCGCCTGCTCCGTGTTCGCAGGGTCGCCGTCTGTGTGGGTGACCTGGCCCAGAGGTCCGACTGCGTGGCCGAACCACAGTGTCGAGTACCCGAAGCCCGAACCCATTTCGAACACCTTGCTCGCGCCGATCATCATCGCAAAAATCATCAACCTCCGCCCGCACTGCGCGCCGATGATCGGAAACTCCTTTTCGCGCGCTTCCTGCTCCATCTCGGCGAGCAGATCGCCACGGCTCCGCTCGAGGTCTTTCAAGTACAGCTGAATCGGTGTATTCACGGACCGAGTTTATCCGTTCCAAGCCGGCGCGACTGCGCCAGGGGCCGATATCGTGCAGGTCCACTGCTCAAAATACTTTCGTAGAGAACGAGTCGGGCGAGGTCGAAGGTCAAGCTGGGTGGCTTCAAATCTGCCGGAATCGAAATTCGCTCCTTAGCTCGTGCGACGGTCACATGCAGGTCGAGTCGCCGACGATTCTCGAGTTTGGCCCTATGGCGCAAGCTCGCGACCGGGTCGAGCCGTCTCTCGAGTTCCCACCCGGCGCCGGGTGCAGCATTTAGACCGACGCCGATCGCCGATCTACCGTAGAGCCCTACCCTGTGGACCATTACCTCCACCGATTCCCAGGCGAACTCTTCCGTCAGCCTTTCCAGGGCTTGCTGGCACTTGGGGCCAAGCAATCCGTAAAACATAAGCGTCACGTGATAATTCTCGACTGGGACCAGCCGAACATTCATCGCGCCGAAAGCCTGTGATGCCCAAGCATGTAATTCGATCGCCGGGCCTTCTGGAATCGGGCATCCCGAAAAGAGTCGAGCCGGCATGGCCGGATTCTATACTAATAGCCGCCCATGGAAGAACGGATCGAGCGACTCGCGAAGGCTTGGGGATTCGCGCCCTCGGAGGAAATGCCCGGCGGCCATTGCTCGCTAGTCTATGCGGATTCGACCCGGGTTCTCAAGGTCCCGTTCCGGGGTGAGGAACTCGATTCGGGCTTCAAGGCCGCGCTCCGTTTAGCAGGGAA
>JACDEQ010000041.1:11883-12188 GCA_013816225.1 Armatimonadota bacterium
GCCCACGGTCCATGCTAGTGACTCAAACACAAGCGCGATTCTCATGGAGCGCCTGATTCCGGGTACGCCCCTTGGAGAGGCTGCCACCGATGACGAGGCACTCGCGATTGTCGCTAACCTTGCGCTCGCGATTCGAGAGGAGGACACCGCGGGCTGCATGCCGATAGCAGAATACATCGCTAGCGACGACCCACTGGGGCGAAAACTCCTGGCGTCGACCGAGCACGAGGTATTCCTCCACGGCGACCTGCACCAGTTCAACGTCCTGCGCCACGGCGAGCGCTGGGTTTTGATCGACCCGAAGG
>JACDEQ010000239.1 GCA_013816225.1 Armatimonadota bacterium
GATTAGCACCTTGAGGATCTGCTCTTCCGAATACCTGGTTCCTTTGTTCATGTCGCTCCTCCTTTGGACGAAACACGACACTCCGCATGGCTCGTTTTATGGGGGTAAGGTCACGTTCGCCACACCGAGCAGATCGCTTACGACTATGAGGGCAACGCCGTTACGCTCACTACGCGGGCCTCGGGTGGGATAACGTGAACGGTTGGTCCCATCGCGGCAACGGCCTTCCATTTATTGCTCGCAACCACTCTTCGAATATAGTTTTTGGAGACTGGCTCCCGGTTAGAGTCCTTATCCATCCATTGCCGGACCGGTTCTCGCTGGCCCGTTACAACCGGGCCCGGCCTTTTCTTCTTGAAGAAATAATTAAGAAATAATACGGAAGTGGTTGGGGTTTCTTCATTCGTTGTTGTCCAAAAGCGCCCCGCAAGCGTGGGGATGAACCGCTAATGCCCGTGGTTTCCATGCGCCTCCCGCGCATGTCTGCTCGGAGGCCGGAGCGGGCCGCCTCGAAAAAAAACGGCTTTGCCACCCGACGATGACTGCGAGTCCACCGCGCCGGAGTCCTTGCCTAACGAAGATCAGCAATCCCAGACCCGAATCTCGCCTACCCGGTCAACGGAACTTGTCGAGGGGTTTTCGGCGTCTGTTTACTACAGGAGGATTGGATGTTTCGGTTTTTCACCATCGGACTTGCCCTACTGACCGGCGTATGCGCGATGACCTCTCATGCAACCGCTCAAGGGTTGCCGGACATCATCTACGAGCGCCCCGGCGCGAGAGCTTCCACCATCGACTTCTCGCCCGATGGCCTTTATCTCGCTACCGGGGGGCTGCTCGAGCAGAATCCGTGGACTTTCGGCCAAATCAAGTTCTGGACCGCCGCCGACGGCGCCCTGCTCAACACCATCACCTTGAACATGCAGCTCGGGTTCACGAACGAGGTGCAGTTCTCGCCGGACGGGCAACGCGTGGCCTCCGTTAACGGCACGGTCGATTGCGGGCCCAAGGGCGGATGCTTCGCCCATAGGCCAGGGCAGTTCGTCTGGTCGTTCCCGCAGGGGGCGGTTCTCGCTTCCTCCACGCCCTCCGGCATCCCAGCCGGCATCGATTATTCATCCGATGGCGGAATGCTCGCGACAGCGGAATTCTACAGCAGCCAAGCGGTGAAGATTTACGACTCGGAGTTCAACTTGCTGCGGTCCTTGCCCGGCCATGAGGATGGCTCATTTGCCGTGCGGTTCTCTCCAGACGGCACACTGCTTGCATCGGGCGGTGAAGATGAGGATGTAAGGATTTGGCGGGTTAGCGATGGCGCTCTGATCCGCACATTGACTGGCGACGACCTTGCCGACCCGGTGTACATCAGCTTTTCCCCAGATGGGAGCTTAATAGCGGCAGGGTACTTCGGATATGAGATCACAGTTCGCGTTTGGCGCGTTTCCGATGGTCAGCTTCTCTACAGCATCCCAGCCGACCCTTATTCCAGCGCGTCCACGGTAGTGTTCACGCCTGATGGACGCCACTTCGCCGCCGGTACCACCACTTACATCCCAGGTCGTGGCTGGATCGGACTGATACGGTTCTGGCGAAGCTCCGATGGAAAGCTTGTGCGGCGCTATGAAGACGATCGCGTTCTCGATGCTGGAATCGGCGGCTTCGCCATCTCGCCGAGCGGAGCCACCTTCGCCTATGGCTATGCGGGAAGGCTAATCCTGGCGAGAAGCCCCGTCGCTAGCAGACGGTCTCGGCGCTGAGCTTCATCCTCGAGCATCGCGCCGGCATCAGCAGGCTGTCGAACTATATGATTTCGCCGCCGGGGGATGGGTGGAGCTGGATCGCCGCCGCGTCTACTACGGATACGGTCGTGTCGCTGCCCGTCGATTCCCGTGAGGGGGCCCAGCGCAAATTGCACCGACCTTCGTCAACCGCTTAGGGCGCGGCCCTGCCACCCAACATTGTGCCGTGGTCCAAAATCGCCCCCACTCCCTGCCCTACCCATTGGGCGGCATGAGCTATCCGCGACGTGGAAGGGCTTTTCCTGGGTAGCATCGAGGATGTGGCGGCCAAACTAGCCGTCTCGCAAAACAAAGGAGGAGATCATGTCAACCGCAGTAGCTGTAACCAAGCTCGAATCGAAGTCCCACGACTCGGCCGACGAGGTGCGTACCCCGAGCAAGACCCGCGTCGAGGTCGTCAATCTCGAAGGATTCACGATCGGGCGATTCAATTTCGAACCCGGATGGAGATGGTCTGAGTGCATTAAGCCGGTCGTGAACACCGACCAGTGCCAGCTATCCCATGTGGGCTACGCCGTTTCAGGGAGAATCAAGGTCCGCATGCAGGACGGGGCAGAGAGGGCCATCAGCGCGGGCGAGTCGTACACGATTCCGCCAGGGCACGATGCATGGGTCGAGGGCGATGAGCCCTTCGTGGGAATCGAGGTGATGAGCGCCGACGTTTACGCAAAGGGATAGACTTGCTCGATCCGTCCAGAATTCAGCGCACTGCAGCGTGGCGGCCGCGCTCTCGCACCTCCCCGACATCTTGAGGACTGGCCGGTCCAGGGCTGACGCCCTTCACTGTGATCTCGTGGGCCCTTCCGGACCTGGCTAACTGCCGAAAGCCGTGAGCAAGCGCTTGGGCCATGCTTGGATAGCACAACCTAAACTGAGCAAGCAATGAGTAACAAGCGGGTGCTCTTGGCCCAGGTTGGGCTCGGGGGTACTCGCCAAGTACGCCCCGCAGCGCCTAGTGAAGATCGACCGGCCGAACAGACCTAGGCGCTCGAAGAACGCGAGGCGCCGTTAGAGGGCATAGTTGGCCCCGATCCCCGCAGGTTAAGCCGCCAAGACTTTCGTTGCTCGCGATCTTGTCTGCGCTCGTTTTTGCTCCCGCGTCCTCAAATGCTTCGCCTGGTCTTCTCAGCTCGAATAGCCTCGATCACCCTGCCGACTCCGGTTCCCCCGACGTCGTGCAGCTCCTGGAACTCCATGTGTAAGTCTTCTAGGCGCTTATCCGTTACGTCCTCTAAGTCGATGAGTTCGTTTCTGGCCCCGTCGATGCTGCGAATCAGTTCGTCGAGTTTGAGATGAACCGCCTTTGCGTCGCGATTCTGTGTGTTCTGAATCAGGAACACCATAAGAAAGGTCACGATGGTCGTTCCCGTATTGATAACAAGCTGCCAGGTATCGGAAAATTGGTAAATCGGCCCGGTTAAAATCCATATCAGGATCACAAGCAGCGCAGCGGCGAAAGCCCATTGCGTGCCAACCCAATTTGCTATAGCTCGAGAAAGTCGATGAAAAAACTCATGCATGCTTGCAATGATCGCACGATACCCGTTGCAATGTACTCAGGGTGAGCGAAATCTGGCTATGACCTTAGTACTTTCGGTCGCCCTCTCCGGCTATCGTACGAGCGGCGTCACGCTGCTCCATCGCCGTCTTCTACTCGCTCGTGCCCGTTGTCGATCGTATCGGTCATTGACGGTGAGGCGAACTTCGACCGCTTCTTTCTGAAAGGCCCCCAGCAGGCTGATGCTCCCCCGGCGCGTGGCTCTGAGTGCGAGTGAACGTTGCTCAGACTCCGGGCATCATTCATTGGACGGCAGGTCGCCTCGGGCAGCCGGGCTTGCCGTATGATTGCTGCTATGATCAGCTCGACCGCAATCTTTGCGTCCTCCGATATCGAAGCGACGCTGGCCCACTACAAGGACGTGCTCGGATTCGAGGCCTCGTGGACCTGGGGCAATCCTCCGAGTTTCGGCTCGGCGTCGATGGGCGGAGTGTCGATCATGTTCAACTTGCAGCCGGATCTGGCGGCGAGGGTCGGTGGGCACCAGCACTGGATCAAGGTGGATGACGCCGACGAGCTGTACCGCTTCCACCAAGCAAAGAGAGCGAAAATCGTCGAAGGGATCGAGGACAAGCCCTGGGGCGTGAGGGAGTATGTT
>JACDEQ010000042.1 GCA_013816225.1 Armatimonadota bacterium
TTTTCATCGCGGCGGTGAAGTATCCGGTCTCGCCGGGGTTCAGTTCGTCTCCACGAACCTGCTCAGGCGTAAAGAAACCGACCTCGTCCACCTCGAATGACGAGCAGGTGGACATCATCTTGATCTTGTCGCCCTTTCTGAGGCTGCCTTCGAAAATCCGCACATAGGCGACCGTGCCCTGATAAGTGTCGAAGTGAGAATCGAAAATGAGCGCGCGGAGTTTGTCGCTGCCCGTTTCCTTCGGCGGAGGGACCAGCCTTACGACGGCCTCCAGCAGTTCCTGAACGCCTTCGCCCGTCTTCGCGCTCACCAAAAGCGCGTTGGAAGCGTCGAGAGCGAGGGCGCCCTCGATCTCTTCTTTCGCCCGCGCAACGTCGGCGTGCGGCAGGTCGATCTTGTTGATCACCGGGACGATTTCGAGACCCTGGTTCATGGCCATCGAGGCGTTGGCGATGGTCTGCGCTTCCACGCCCTGGGTCGCGTCCACCACGAGGAGCGCACCCTCGCAGGCTTGGAGGGAGCGCGACACTTCGTAAGTGAAGTCCACATGGCCGGGAGTGTCGATCAGGTTGAATTCGTAGAGTTTGCCGTCCTCGGCTTTGTAGTCGAGGCGGACGGCGGTCATCTTGATCGTGATTCCGCGCTCGCGCTCCAGCTCCATCGTGTCGAGCATCTGCTCGCGGGCCTCGCCGCGAACCGCGCCGGTGATTTCCAGGATGCGGTCGGCGAGCGTGGATTTGCCGTGGTCGATATGCGCAACGATGCAGAAGTTGCGAATGTGAGCCTGCGACATCCCGGTTAGACGGTCGCCTTCGCCAGGCGTTCCCAGTCTCCGACCGCGGCCTGATTGGAGCGGCGCTGCCCCATCGCCTGCTCGATCTTGATCGTGAGCAATTCGTATACGTCCACCCCCGGCGTGTTCTTCTCGATGTAGTCGAACGCGCCGCGCTTCATGCACTCGACGGCGTTCTTCACGTTGCCGTAGGCGGTCATCACGATGACCTCGGCGAATACGTCGCGCCCGAACGCGGCCATGAGGATTTGGATGCCGGCCTCGGCGTCCTCCATGCTCATGTCGGTGACGATGACATCGTAGACGGGGTTGGCGGCAGCGATCCTCTCGACCCCTTGCTGCGCGCTTTCCGCGCGGTCTACCTCCATGCCCTGACGCTCGAGACGCCGCTTGACGGCCTCCCTCACATCCTCTTCATCGTCTACTACAAGTACTTTGTACATCTATTCCTTTTCCAGGCGGCCTAATTATAGCCCGAGCCTCTGCAGGTAACCTAGACTAGTGCGGATGAGGAACACAACTCGTCGGCAGATGGCCGGCCTAGGTTGCCTGGCCTTGGCTCTCGTTCCTCTCAACCTGTTGCTGGCGTTTAGCTTCTTAATGGCCGAGAGGCCCGGACCGGACGGGAGGATGATCCATACGTCGGACTGGGTGACAATACCAACGGTGCTCGCCGCGCCGGCCCTGGCCATCACAGGGATCGTTCTGCTCGTCCACGCCGCGTTCCGCAAAGACTAACCAATTATGGTGAGGGCACGACTTCGCTGCAGCACCCCAGACGCGGGCGAGGGTGGCGCCGAATACGGAGTGAGCCAGTGGGGATTTTGGCGGCGCGAGGTATGGGAGGAGGATTTGGGCTGACCAATGCAGCCGGGACGGCGGCGTTTAGACGTCGTAGACCTTTAGAATTTCGTCGCCGTAGTGGTTGATTACTTTGATTGCGATTTTGCCGGACTTCGATTCCGGGAATGGTCGGCTGACCGCTGAATACAGGGACGCCCAGGCTTCCTCATCTATTTCCGCACGTAGGGCTTGCTTTAGGCGCTTGTAGGGATCGTCCGCGCCGAGGAAGTAGGCGTGCCGAACGAAGAAGGACTCTTCGTTGTAGTCGGTGTCGATGAACCAGCAAGCGATTTCGTCGGGCGTGTCGCTTCGGATTTCGCCGGTGTTGGGGTCGTAAACATCGACGCCCTTTACTTCAACTTCGATCTGGCCGTCTTTCGTTTTGCGAATGTCGATATCCGGTTCGCCAAAGACCATGAAGAGGTTGGCATTAGCCGATTTCTTGAGCGCTTTGCCCATGCGCAGGTCTTCATTCATTTTCGCCGGCAGCACGACGAGGTCGCCGTATTTCTTGGATTCCTCGCCGACGTGTGGATCGAACGCGTAGCCGCAGATAACGAGGATATCGAAGCTGATGCCCTGCACGGCTTCTTTGGCGGCTTCCTGCAACTGCTTCGGCGTGACGGACGCATGCTCGGAACCGATGCTGACCGCGACGCGCTTTTCCGTTCCGTTGGAATCTGTAAACGAGCCTGTCGCGTGAATCCATGTGCCCGGGTGCGCGTGCAGCGCTTCGAACTTCAGCCGCTCGTTCTTCTTGGTGTTCTGGATGCCCGCCGAAAGGAGGTTTTCGATAACAAGAGGAACGAATTGGTCGTCGGCATTTTGCGCTCCATCGCGTTCGGAAGTCGGACGTGTGTCGTCGGTGCTCAGCATTCTATGCGGGCTAAGGCTCTCGACGGTAAACGGCCCGGAGACGCGAATCTTGGATCTGTCTTCGTAGGGTTTGTCGTATAGGAGTTCTTGTTCCGCGTGCCTTGCAATTGCTGCGTCGATCTGTTCGCGTGTCATACCTTCCGTTATTTCGGAGTTATTCGCAATGCTCTTTAACGTGACATGTGGAATACGCTGGTAGACGAAGCCCTTGCGTATGTCATTGCGGGTGACATAGATTGGCGGTACTTGGTTCATTAACTCGCTCTCCTTTTTGACGCCTTCTGACGAGTCGGCAAGTAGATAGAACGGATATCGAGATGCCATCAGTCTGGTCCGAGCAAGTGCAAGCGCGACGCGGCTTGTATCGACCGTGACCCAGCGCCGCCCCCATTGTTCGGCAACATACGCGGTAGTTCCGCTTCCGCAAGTCGGATCAATGACGAGGTCCCCTGGATCTGTGGTCATTAGTAAGCAGCGTAGGATTACCCTTTCAGATGTTTGGACAACATATTTTTTGGCCTCGCTATAACCAGCCGCCGTGTCTGTCCAAGAATTCTCCATATTCATGGCGGGAAAATCCATAAAGTACTGACGATAATATGGCGTTTGCCCTAAGACAAGAATTCGGTGTGCAGCTATCAGATTTGCCATGCCCACGGAATGCGTCCGCCAACTTTTGCCAGCCGTCGGCGTGAACGTTTTTCCGTCATATTGGAAAGGGTAGGTACATGACGGTGTGTAGCCGGAGGATCGCAGCTCCGAACGCCGAAAAAGGCGACGGATGAGGGGAATGTCTGTATGATTCAAGTCGTCCAGTTTGATACGCTGGTACTTACCATCCTCCTCGGCGACAAATCCAAACTCTTTCTCGTCGCCTATTTTGCGTTCAACGTATAAAGGTCTGTACTTATACATTTTGATGTTCTTTGCGTACCAGAGAACGTAATCATAAACATTGGCCATGCCGGATGCGCCAAGAGCAGTCATACTTCTAAAGTTTATCTGGCTCACAAAATTTCCGGCGCCGAAAACCTCGTCCAATAAAGATCTAACGAGATGCACGTTTTCGTCGCTAATTTGCACGAAGATGTTCCCGGTTTCATTCAAGAGATCTCGCGAAGCCATGAATCGATCACGCAAGTAGGCAAGGTACGAGTGTATGCCTTTTTCCCAAGTGTCCCGAAACGCTCGGATCACCTCCGGCTCGCGCGCAATATCCTCAACCTTACCGTCCTTGACGTCTCGCCTACGCGTACTAATCTGCCAATTTGACCCAAATTTAATGCCGTATGGAGGGTCTACATAAATCATTTGTGCTTTGCCGCGCAAGCCTTCCTTTTCCGCGAGGCTGTTCATTACCAACAGCGAGTCGCCGAGGATCATGCGGTTCGACCAGTGCGGCATTCGGTCGTCCTCATGACTGTAGAAATCGACGTTTTTCTCGAAATCCGCTTTATCGAGGCCGTTGAAATCCGCGAATAATTCCGCTTGTTCTTGCTTGTCTTCTTTTAGCAAGTCTTCGATGAGCGCGCGCGGGTGAATCTTTTCCTGGATGTAGATCAGCACGGCAGGAACGTTCAGGTCTTCGTTCGACTTGCCCGTCCAAACCAACTGCGGATCGAGGCTTGGGTCACGTTCATACATAACATTGTATGGCGTGTTCTCCGCCTCTTTGACGAAGCCGCGCATTTCGTTCGTCGGAATGTTAAAGCGCTTTTCGTCGTGCTTGGTATGTTCGACTTCAGTCTTTTTTCTTGCCATCCGATTTTTTCCTTTGCTTTTCAATTCGCTTGGCCGCGTCGATCGCTTTTTTGAAGTCTGCTTCCACCGCCGATTCCTTGTTGGCTTCCGCCAGACGCCATTTCTCATATTCCGACTCGGCGATGCGCTCCGCTTCGGCATGCGAGACCGAACCCGCATGATCGAGAACTTGCCGCTCCGAAAGATGAAGGAAGCCATCGAGCTTATCGATCCACAGAGCCATGGACATGGGCTTTCGCTCGATGGCCTGCAGCTCCGCAAAGTCGAGGTATATCGTGACGATACGATTCAACCGGTCGATCTCTTGCGGGTTCAAGTAATTTTTCGCGACGGAGGCGTCGGCTTTGACGGGACGGTTTCCGGGAAAATTCGTCATGCCAAGGTTGGGTTTTCGCCCGTCGGTACGGCGGCTTACTATCTCGGCGGCGGTGTGGCCATGGGCTGCCCAGTGCATCTTGTTTTGGACGGTTGCGAAGAATCGCTTGGACGAATCGGCGGACGGGTCGTAGTCGGTGCTGGTGGCGTAGATTTCGAGGACTTTCTTCCAGAAGACCCTTTCGGAAGATCGGATGTCCCGTATCCGTTCGAGCAGCTCTTCGAAGTAGCGGTCGCCGCCGTTGCCCTTGAAGCGTTCGTCGTTTAGGGTGAAGCCCTTGACCAAGTAGTCTCGGAGTTGGCCGGTGGCCCAAATTCGGAACTTGGTGCCTCGCTTGGACTTAACCCGGTATCCGACCGAGATGATGACGTCGAGATTGTAGTACTCGACCTGGTAGGTCTTGCCGTCGGCTGCAGTTGTTGCAAAAAATGCAACAACTGAATCTCTGTCTAGCTCTCCCTCGTCGAATATGGCCTTGATGTGTCGGGAAATGACCGACTTGTCTCGCTGGAACAGGTCCGCCATTTGAGCTTGGGTGAGCCAGACCGTGTCATGCCCGATAGGCACTTGGAGGATGAGGTCGCCTTCGGTGGTCTCATAGACGAGGAGGTTGACGCTCAAACGGCGGCTCCTTTCGCTAGGAAAGCACGGATCAGGTTCTTGGCGTCCCAGGGATCGGTGCATTCGAGGAACGCCCAACGGCCGAAGCCGCCATGGTTATTCACCGCCGGAATCCACAGCGAGCGCGTGGTGGAGACTTTGGCGGCCTTGTCCTTTTTCTTTTGTCCGGTGACTTCGATGAGCAGGTTCAGGACTTCCTCACCATCGCCGCGAATTTGGACGATGAAATCCGGATGATAATCGCGGGCATCGCCGTCGATGGTGTAGAAAATGGTGAAATTGAGGCCGTGGTTCTTGGCGTAGGCGACGACTTCGTCCATGTCTTCGAGCGATTGGGCGAGCTTTTGTTCCCATGAGTTCGTGTCCGCCACGACGTGTGATATGTGGCACCTATTAGGATCGGTTTCGTACACCGGCTTGGTCGTATCGAAGTCGACATATTTGGTCGACCCCGTGGTGTCGTAAGGGCGAAGGATGGGCTTGATTACTTCCGTTCCTTCCTGCGAGTTTGCGATGCCGCGATAAATCTTGTCGGCGGCGTCGTGCGCAAAACTGTGAAGCAGTAACATCTGTAAGAAAGTGTCATCTTTGAAGATTAGGCATTCGTCGATCCACTTCTTAGTGATCGCTAAAACGTCCGGGAACAGCCAAGGCTTGGCATTGGAATCGTCGTCGACGAAGTACTTTTCCATAACGTGCTTGGCGAGAAGGAATGCGACCTCGTTGCCGCGCCTACTTCTTAAGTCATCGAGTGTATGGATCTCGGTTTCGCCGAGAATCGGCGCCACCGTGGTGATCGTCGGAACGTCGGCAGCGGAGAGGGACATGCGAGCGTCGCTATTGAACTTAGCACCGAGGCGTTCATCGGGCAAATCCACCTTGTATCCAACAAGTCTAGGAAATCGAATTTCCAAGTGTGCGCGCGATTCCAGCGCGCGCACTCGTGTAATTTCGCGAATAGGTGGAGGCGGCCCCGTGCCGGTTGTCGGAATGAACGAAAACGGAACGCCGTATACTTCCGCGTACTCGGGGGCAAACGCTTCGAATTTGAACTCTTCGTTGCCGACCGTCACTTCGTGAGTCATCGTGGCGTAGCTCATGCGGCGCAATCCGCGGCCGACGACTTGCTCGCATAGAAGTTGCGTACCGAATGCCCGAATACCGAGAATATGTGTTACCGTATTGGCATCCCATCCCTCCGTCAGCATTGAAACGCTTACCACGCATTTCACTTGTTCGCCAAGCTTGCCGGACTTGCCGACGGTGTTCATGACTTCTCGGAGCAGGTCCTCGTCGGTTAATTTCTCTATGTCACGGCCAGGGTAGCGGAGGCGATAGTCGTGCTTGAATGCTTCGATTTCGCGCGCGGCTATTTGCTTAAAGTCCTTAGAAATGGCTTCGCCGGATTCCAATTGCGAACTGTCGACAAGAACGGAGTTCGGTCGATGAAGCCATGCGCCGTCCTTTACGTTGCTAAAAATGGGAAGCGCGCCGGGTGCGAGGACGATCTGATCGTTTACCGTCTTTTCCCAGCCGGAAACATATTCATAAACGAGTTTTGAAACGTTGGTGTTGTTGCAAACGATAATGAAAACGGGCGGGGTTCGTCCGCGCTTCTTGGCGTCCTCATCCTTATCCCATGCTTCGAAATCTTTTTTGTAGTTGTCGTACAGACTGTGGATTGCGCCCTGGAGCACGACGGGCAGCTCAGGTTTACCGCCTAACTTCTCTGTCTTTCGCCCTTTCCTGGGAAGGTCCTCTCGAATGCGACTCCAAATATCACGGTACGTAACTTCCTCGGCATCAACTGCGTTGTCCTTTACGGGCACGCGCGGGATTTTTACGATCCCGCTTTCGATTGCGTCGACGAGCGAAAAGTCGGAGACGGTCCACGGGAACAGTTTGTTGACTTCCCAACCTGAACCATTCAAGAAAAATGGCGTTGCCGACAGGTCAAGTACACGCTTAATGCCAAGGCGTTTCTTGACCGCAAGCAGGCCACGGAGCCAAACGAGGGCTTCCTTGTTCCGCTCCTCTGCTTCCTTCTTGTCGTCACCTTTAAGTTCGGAGACGGCGTCTTTGTCCGGGGCGCGCTGATAACAGTGGTGGGCTTCATCGTTAATGACCATGACCTCGGTCTTGCCGAGGCCCTGGCATATGCGGCGCGCCATGTCGTCGGGGGTTTCTTTGAATGCGGGGTCGTCGTCCTTGACCGCCAACGCTATGCGGGTGTTCTTTGCGAGGTCAACCTTGTTGCGCTGCAGAAATGAGTGGAAATTCGTGATAACGATTTTCGCACCCCCAAGTTGCTGAACGCTGTCACCGGGAATCAGGTCTCGTTCGCGATAGTAACTGCCGGAATCGTTTGGCATGAGCACGCGAAGGCGATCGCGTATTGTTATTCCGGGGCAAACAATTAAGAACGACTCAGTAAATCGCGCATCCTGCGGAGAAGTGGCTTTGTTGAGTACCTGCCACGCGATCAACATTGCCATGACCACGGTTTTGCCCGAGCCCGTCGCCATCTTGAAAGCCATTCGCGGGAGCGAATTGTTGAAGCACTCGTTTTGTTCGCGAAGAAAGTTTTCAATCCAGCCGTCTCCGTACTTGGCGGCGCACTCATTCAAGTAGATGGCAGTTTCGAGGGCTTCGATCTGACAGAAAAACAGTGGTTTGTCGCGATCCGGGTTGGTCCAGTATTCGAGCAGCCGACGCGTTGTTGGTGTTATGCCTGCATAACCGCCTTTGCGCCATAGACCGACACGCTCTCGTATGCGATTAATGTTCTCGTTTTTTTCGACACGGTCATCGGTCCACTCGGTGTCGAGCACGAGTTGCTTGCTCTTCTTCCTGGAGGTCGCGATAGGCATGAAGTAGGAACTCGGCCGTCGCTTGTGGACGATTTCTTCCGTGATTCCGTTCCGCGCGAACTTGTAGTGCCGCTTCGGTTCCTCGAATGGCGGGTTGATGATCGGATGCTCGATGACTACGTCTGGCAAAACTCGACTCCCCTTCTGTTATTATACACATGCGTCTACGTGATTGCAAGGGGACTTCCGGCGTCTTGCTAGCGGTCGATTTCGCCGAGGCGATGTCGACGCTGCCGATGATGGCGACGACGTCGGCGATCATGCGGCCGATGCACATGGGCGTGAGCGCCTGCAGTTTGAGAAGGCTCGGCGGACGGACGTCCCAGCACGCCCCAGGGGAGGCGATTCCTCGGCTCCGCTCGGCATGACGATGGTGTGCTCGGGCTGGCTTTTTTGTCTCCACCCCTAGCCCCCTCCTCATTTTGGAAAACGAGTAGGGGGATTTGCCCGCCCCGTTATCGTTGGGGGGATGGTTTCGCGCGTCGGAGCAGGAGGTCGCGCTCGCGCATGCGGTCGAGGAGGCGGAGCTTTTCGCTGTAAGTCAGCGAGGCGAGGCGCTTGCGCATTACCTTTTTGCCCGCTTCAACTTGCTTCCAATCAGGCTTCATTGTGCTATGCCGAAGTCGCGCTTAAACTGTACCCACAGGCCGTTCAGGGCGTGGCGGCTTACGGCATCCTCGAACGCGGCGAGGTCGAAATCCGGGCTTTCGAGGAAGGCTAATAGGCGAGCTTTGTCCTTTGCTCTGCCGGTTTCGAGGGCGATCGCGGCCAAGTGCTCGGCTCGGAATATTCGGACAGGGATTCCGTCGACATCGACAGTATTGGCGTTTCGCAGCGCCTCTTCTCCAAGTTCGCCCGGCGGCGCGAGGAATTGGACTGGCCAGCCGTCGACGACGGCATACCCGCCTTCCATTCCATGCCCCTTTTCTGCCAAGAATGCGAAGATCGGGGTTGGGTCTTGGAGTGTCGCGCCGGGCTGCGTTCGAAGCCGGACAAAGACGTCGACGCCGAGGGTGGACATGGGCTCCAGATAGTTGGCGGCTGCAACTGCGCCTCCGAGCGCATAGGTTTCCATGACGCCCTGCTCGACCATTTCATTGAGCAAGCTCAGCGCGGTTTCTATGTTCACCGGTCGATTTCGCCGAGGACGATGTCGATGCTGCCGATGACGGCCACGACGTCGGCGATCATGCGGCCGATGCACATGGGCTTCAGTGCTTGCAGGTTGAGCAGGCTCGGCGGGCGGACGTGCCAGCGGTACGGGCGGTTGCTGCCGTCCGATACGATGTACCAGCCGATCTCGCCCTTCGGCCCCTCTATACCCACGTACGATTCGCCGACCGGCGTGTGGAAGCCCTCGGTCCAAAGCTTGAAGTGGTGGATGAGCGCCTCCATAGAGTTGTCGAGCTCGGCGCGGGGCGGCGGCACGATGCGCCGGTCGGCTGAGGACACGGGCCCGCCGGGAAGCCCGTCGATGGCCTGCTGCAGAATCTTGACCGACTCGAGCATCTCCGCGAGCCGAACGAGAAACCGGTCGTAAACGTCGCCGTTCTGCGTCACCGGCATCGCAAAATCGTACTTCTCGTATCCGGAATAGGGGTTGCTCTTGCGCAAGTCCCACGCGACGCCGGAAGCGCGCGTGATCGGCCCGGAAAGCCCGAGGTTGAGGGCGAAGTCGCCGGAGATTTTTCCGACGTTCATCGTGCGCTCCTTCCAGATCGGGTTATCGACCAGGAGGCCCTCCACCTCCTTGAGGGCCGGCGGGAACTCTTTGAGGAACGAGCGCAGCTTTGCCTCGAAGCCGTCGGGCATGTCGGCGCGCAGCCCGCCGGGGACGATCCAGCTGGGCATCATGCGAACACCCGAGAACATCTCGAACATGTCGAGAATCTTCTCGCGCTCGCGGAAAATCCAGAAGAACGGCGTCATCGCGCCGAGGTCGAGCGCGTGGGTGCCGAGCCAAACGCAGTGCGAGGCGATGCGGCTGAGCTCGGTGAGGATAACGCGGAGCGCCTGGCCGCGCTCGGGGATTTCGATCTGCAGGAGCTGCTCGATGGAGAGAGCGTGCGCGAGGTTGTTGCTGTTGGCCGCGAGGTAATCCATGCGGTCGGTCATCGTCACGCACTTCAGGTACTGCTGGTACTCGGCCTCCTTCTCCATGCCGGTGTGCAGGTAGCCGATCACGCATTCGAGGTTGACGATGGTCTCGCCCTCGAGCTCCAGGATGATGCGCAGGACGCCGTGCGTGCTGGGGTGCTGCGGCCCCATGTTCACGATCATCGTGTTTTCGCCGGTCCGCTCGAAGACCGTTTCGGTGCTGGGCATGAAGGCTTGTTCCATGTTTCCTCGTGAGGTACCCTCCACAATGAGGTGGCGCATCTCGCACTTGCATCATACATCACGACTGCATTTTCGCCGTGCCGCCAGGATCGAATCTGATCGGGGCGTGCCGGCGATTGCACACTTGCCGGTCTATGCGCCTTCTAACTTCGTAAACCGTACGGCTATAGCGCCGATTGTCGTTCCGGCCAACGGATCGGTGAACCTCGATGTCGTTGTAGCGAACGCCGGTGCATCGACGATGCCGTACGAGATCGTTCTTTCCAAAATCAACGTGCAGGTAGAGGAGTAAGCCGAGATGATAATCGCAGCCATAGCGCTCTCGATCTTAGTAAACCAGACCCCGGCGTATTCGGAAAGAAAGGTCGGAAATCCCAAGCTGGCGTCCAATGTAAACCTCGCAGCGCCTTTGCATAGCACAACGCATCATTTCATGATCAGCAACGACGGGAACACGGTGTTCTCGTGGGGCTCCACGCTCGATCGCTATTCGCTCTCTTCCGATTGGGCACGTGAGGGCGAGGTTATCGTTGTTTACAAGGTGGACGGAAGGCGCACTTCTTATACGATGAGCCAAAGTGGGCATGTGAAGGACTTGGGTGGAACGATCAAGATCGGCGGGCGACAATTGCTTGCCGGCATTGGCAAGTCGGACATATGGCTGTGGTCGTACGACGATTCCGGAACGTATCTTTCTTATGTGCGCACGGACAAGCGTGGCAGAAGGCCAAACGACGATTATAAGTTCCCATTTCGGATGGATTACATTTACCAGGACGCCCGGCTCGCCGACGGCAGGCTATCGATCTTCGTCGTAAGGAACGTTTCGGGCTCGCGCTACCTCGATACATATCTTCTGAAGAGCAGGAAAATGGCGCGGGCTGATCGCACAAAGTTGTCCAAGGACGTGCATCCCATTGCGCACGACCCCAAAGCTCGACGGCTCGCCGGGATAATTGGCGTTAGGCGTGGGGTCGTCCTCTCGCACCCCGCAAGCGGAGCACGAAAGTCCACCGGCCCGTGGGTGGATGCACGCTACTTCTTTACCCGCGGCAAACTATACCGCCAGGGCGATGGACCGCTGATGGAGTTCAACGGAAAATCTTGGACGCCTCATACCGGGCTAACCTTCATCGGCAAGAGCGCAAACGACCGCTACTGGCTCTTGAAGCGCGACGACGGCACGGTTTGGCTCCGAACGTTTCGCGAATAGACTGCGTGCGCGCAAGAGGATTTGCGCCGAGGAAAGCGATGAGACCTTATGCTCGAAACCGGGACCAACGTGCAGAATCGTCTGGCAGCTACCTTCCCGAGACGTCCTCCGACCCCGTTTTGCCTTCGAAGCTCTCGCCTGCGTGCGGCATGGCGAGGTCCTCGACTGCGGGGCCTTTGAAGCCCTGCGCGAAGTCCACGTCCTCGCCACCCAGCGGCATCTCCTTTCGAAGCGGGAAGCCGACCCAGTCCTCGGGGAGCAGGAATCTCTTGAGGGACGGGTGGCCTTCGAAGACGACGCCGAACAAGTCCCAGACCTCGCGCTCGGAGTAGTTCGCGCCTTCGTAGACCGGGATGAGCGACGGGGTGGTCTCGCCGTCGTTTACGCCGACCTTGAGGAAGATGCGCGAGTAGTGCTTGAGGGAGAAGAGGTTGTAGAC
>JACDEQ010000240.1 GCA_013816225.1 Armatimonadota bacterium
TGTAAGGGAGGCGCTCTGCCAACTGAGCTATTCGCCCGACGAGCCAATGTTGTACCCGCTCCCGTATAATCCGGGCGTGCTGGGTTCGTGGGACGTCGCGCTTTTCCGCTGGATCAACGAGGCTTGGTCCTCGCCGTTCTTCGACGCGGTCTTCCGTTTTTTTAGCCTCGGGATCAAGGTCCTTGCGCTCAAGATCATCCTGCTTGGAGCGTTCGCTGCTTTCCTTGCTGCGGGCCGCAGGGCGCGCGCGGCTGCACTGCAGGCGATGGCGGCCTGGCCGGTAGCGAACGAACTTGCAGACGTATTCAAGCACGTCCTGCCCACCGAAAGGCCGTGCAACATCATTGAAGGAGTCAGGCTGATAACCGACTACTCAGGCAAGGTAATGTTCCTTGACAGTTCCGGAACCATGTCGGCGCATTCTGCGAACATGGCGGCGATCGCCATGGTTCTAACCCTCCGCCTCGGAAAGTGGGGCATTCCGTGGATCGCAGTCGCGCTATTGACCGGCCTCTCGAGAATCTACACAGGCGTACACTTTCCCTCGCAGGTCATGCTCGGCTGGCTGGGTGGGGTCGTGCTCGGATGGATCGTCGTGAAGACCTGGGATGCTTTCGTCGCCTTGCGCGCTACCCGCCCATCCAATCCTGAACCGACTGTGGACCCGTCAGATCGATAGAGCCCAGACTCTCGATCGGCTTGCCGCCTTCCGTGAAAGTCACGGTCTTGACCTTGCTGTTCGAGGCGACGGCTTTCATGATTCCCCGAACGATCATGGATTCGTCGTCGGTGCCGTAGGTTTGGCGGAAGTTCGACGAGAACTGAAGTTCGGCGTTCTCACCTTCGTAGTTAACTGCGATTAGGCGCGCCTCGGGCTGTACGGCTGGGATCGTCGCCAAAAAACCGTTAACCGAAGCTTCGATGACATCGGTGCCAGCCGGCAGTTCCTGGGACTCGGTATTGAATGTCGTATCAGCGCCGTCCACCTTCGCCACCGGTACGTTGACCATTACGCTCTTGCCCGCTTGCGCACCGCCGCTGGATGGCGCCAGGTCGGCGGGCGGGCCGAACTTGACGTAGTAAATCAAGCCGCCGAGAACGACCGCGGCAAGAACGCCCATGACGATCAGGGGCCCGGCGCCCGGCGTGTCTTTCTTAGTCTTCCTGCTGCTCACCGATGTATGTCCTCATACCTCTCACGATCGCGTCTGCGACCCTCTTCTTGAACTCCCACGTTTGGAGCAACCCGCGATCCGTCGCGTTGTTGATGTATGCAACTTCTACGAGCACCGCAGGCATTTGGCTGCCCCTGAGCACCGCGAAGCCATTGGCCGGAGCTTCTTTCCGGTCGCTTCGGATGCCTCGGTTCGGGAGTCCGCTTACCTTGGCTATCTCCGCCTGGATGCACTCCGCGAGAAGCTTGCAGTCGGCGTTATCCCGGTGATAGTACGTGAAGGTTCCCGATTGAGAGTTGCTTCGAGTGTTGGAGTTGATGTGGATGCTGATAAAGAAGTCGGCGTCGCTGCGGTTGGCTACTTTGGGCCGTTCGTTCAGGCCAATAAAACGGTCGTCGTCGCGGGTAACAACCACAGTCGTGCCATTCTCCGTCAGCTCCTCGGCCACCATTTTTGCGATGGCCAGCGTGAAGTCCTTTTCTCGGAGCCCGCCGAACTTGGCGCCGCCGTCGCTACCCCCATGTCCCGCATCGACCACGATCGTCTTGCTCGCGAGCGTGCCGCCGGCGCTCTTGGGCTCGACAATCCGTATGGAGATATTGTCGGTAGTGGAGGAGACTTTGACACCCATCGGGCGTTTGAGTTCCATCCGCAAATTTACGCCGCCCCCGGGACGCTCCACGAAAGACGCAGACCGGATCGAAACCCCTGAAATTTCTCCCATCGCTGCGCTCGCAACGCGGGCATTCGGCAACCCCACCCAGTAGACGCCCGCGTCATCACGCTTGGCCGATAGCTGCTGGGGCGCGACGCCCGAGACGAGGATTGTGATCAGCGACTCCTTCACCGTGTCCTTAGCAAGAATCAGTACGCCGACGGATACAGTCGGCGATGGCAAACCCACCGCCGGTTTCGCGATTGAACTCACCACGGGCTTAACCGCTTGTCCGGAAGGCAGCGCGTCTAACGAAACGGACGAACCTCCCTTCCATGCGACCGATGTAAGCAGCTTCGCAGGCATGGCGCTTGCGGTTAGTATAGGAGGCGCATCCACCTGCACGACGACGCGCACAGTGTTGTCGTTGAATTGCGAGTAGCGTACATTGCCCTCGGTCGTCGGCAGCGACGCTTTGTCGATCCGTGCGCCCATCACGTCGACGACGACGCGATGAGGACTCTTGACAGCAAATATGTTACTCTTCACCGGCAGGGTCCCGCGGACCTCGAGGCCTCGACCTATGGCAGAAATCTTGTACAGCTTGGAAAAAACGCGAAGATTGGTATCCGAGCCCCATTCGGTCACCGCGCCGATCGAAGCGGCAACGGTTCGCAGGGCGATATACGGGTCGGTCCCGATTCGCCGTACGAACGTATCGACCCTGCGACCGTCGACAATGACGGACGCATTGTCTCCCCTGACGGTGCAGGCCCAACCGATCCTGCCGGCCAGCTTGGCCGGAATAAAGCATTCGTCGCCCATGCGAAGGGCGGCGGGCGTGAAGGCAGGCGTGTAATGGCAATAGGTTACGCTGGCAGCGACGGGGTTGTCCATCGCCGCGGTCATGCTCATAACCATCCATGGCGCCGAAGCGAGCAACGTTAGCATTGTCTGTCCTCCTCCATGAGGGACTTAGACGATTGTATCAGCATTTCGTGACAAATGCAATTACGTCGGCTCCGGTGAAAGCGTCAGGCCCGCATTGGTAACCTCGAGGGCGTGCGAACAGATGTCCTTCATCACGCCCCTCCAGCCCTTTAAGTCGTCGGATTTGAGCTGCATGTCTTCCGAATCCGCGAGGCTATAAGTCAGCCGAAACTTGCCGTTGTCTCCGGGTTGAATCGCTGCCATCGGCATTCCGACCGAGCAAACAAAGTCAGCTACGCATTCATCGCGTTCCACATTCTCGGGGTCGCCGACGCTGTCGAAATCAACTTCCACGCGGATCGGCATGACCACCGGCGCGCCGACATTAACTTCGGGGCGGATCGAGACCGCCATTTCGATCGTGTGACGCGCGATGGTTCGGGGGAGGTCGGGGCGATAGCCCGCCGCATAGCCGAAGGGGACGTGATGGTGGGTCGCCAAACCAAGTTCGTCGGCGAACGACTTGATCGCGGACGCAATGGTTCGCTCGACCTCGTTTCGTATGAGCTTGCCTTTGTTTTGAGCAGACGAGGTCTCGGCCCAGCGAAGGATCGATTCGACGGCAGTTGCGTCGCCTCGGTCGTCGAACTGCAACTTCGCGCTAAAGCCCGGTCTTTCGAATCTGAGCATCCCTCTGCCTCCCGCCTGGTCCGCCTCGATAAAGGGGATGTCGGCATTGCGGTAGAGGTCCCGAATGCCCGCACTTACGGGGTCGGTTTCGAAGACGAGGTAAGGCTTGCCGTCAGGATCTCCCTCGGGAACCATGGCGGCAAAAGCAGGTTTATTCAGCTCGACCTGTAAGGACGGCAACTTAGGCTCTTGTGAAAAGAGCCTCTTCCTCGCGGGTCGAAGGGTCAAGCGCATGTCCGATGTCCTGGCAAAATGTTCCACCACGAGGCGATGGCCCGACTCCAGGATGAGCCGGTTCGGCTGATAAGTCAATGTTCCCTCCACAGACTAATAAGTTGCGCAACGTCGGGATTAACGCAGTGTAATAATAAGGATTCTGCACTCCATTCTAACTTCCTCCTGCGTCCTTTAGCAAGTACCATTTCGCGGTTTCGGAGGGAAAGTATGGGAAACAACTTGTTCAGAGCGGGTATGGCGGAGGCTCTCGGCGT
>JACDEQ010000241.1 GCA_013816225.1 Armatimonadota bacterium
GTCCATGGATGCTCGAAACAGGCGGCCGCGACCTCCGCCATCGACAGCTCGATGACCGTCACGACGACAAGGTCTGCTTGCGTCTTGCTGTAGAGATCGGAAACGGAGTCGTAGACCTCGGTGCCATGAACGGCCGCGAGCTTTTCGGCGCGTTCGCGGGTACGGCTGAAGACACCGGCGATGATCACGTCCGGCAGACTGACGAAGGCCCGCATGTGCTCTTCGGCCATATAACCCGCGCCGACGAACGCGACTTTCAATCCGGAAGCCAAATCCCGTCTCCTCAGGCCCACATGAATTTGCGTTCGATCGGCAACCCATTTTCGAGAGCGACCGTGCGGCCGGCGTTTTCACCCGAAAGGTTGGCCGCCACCAGCACACTGACTGCATGCCGCCCGTTTTCGCCGTTGGGGTATACCCCACCCGAAATCATCGCGCGCCAAAGATCTTCAGTCGGCTTGGTCACGTCGGCCTGGGCGATCCATCGTTGGAATTCGTTTGCCGCCATTCCATACCTGGTTGTTGGGAGATCCCGATATTCGGGCAAACGATGAATGCCGCGAACAAATCCAGCCAGTTCGTCCACGACGATCTGCCCATTGCGGCATCCGTAAATAACCTCGATGCCGTGCCCGAGGTCAGCTCCAAGCTCTACGATAAGCCGTACCCCGGAAGCCGTGATAGCGCGCAGTTGCCCGGAGCGGTCCACATATTGCGGACCTCTAGGATTAGGCACGAAGTTCGGATCGAACCAGCATGATATTTCGGCCACTTCTTCGTTGGTCAGGTAGCGAAATGCCTCGAAGTAATGACAACCATTCATGGCGAGACCAAAATTGCTAGCGGTGACGACCATGGACCGCAATCCACCGAATTCCGGCGTCTCGGTCAGCGCCTTGATATCGGTGTATTGCTCCATGAATCGCATCTGATGATTAACCGCCAGGTGTGCCCCGGCCGCGCGGCACGCAGCGATCATGCGGTCACACTCTTCCAATGAGGAGGCCATCGGCTTCTCGCACAGGATATAGCGCACGCCTGCGCTCGCGGCGGAGCAAACGAATTCGCAATGGCTGGGCGCCGTGGTTGAAATCACCATGGCGTCGGGCCTAACCGCCTGTAGCATTCGGCCCGCATCATCAAACGCCATGGCCTTATCGACATTGCATTCCGTCAGCGTCGTCGCGAGTGCCTCCGCAGACTGGTCGAAAATTCCAGCGAGCTCAAATCCGGCGTGGCGGGCGGCAATAATATGTCGGCGGCCCATGCGCCCGACCCCAATCACACAAACTCTCATCCTGGTCTCCAACAGAGAGCATATCCGAACCGTGCCAAGATCGAATTCGGTTGCCGACGGTCTATGATTTCGAGCCTGTTGCTACGACGATTATGCTGACAAGGCAACCAACGGCAGGAACCGGCCGGTCAGCTATTTAGCCCAAATCCGCGCAAAATTCAGCCAGCGGAACTTCCATATAGGCAGCAATGCCGGACGCTCCACCGAATCGATCCGGACCAAGGACCGATCGGGCACCTCACTACCCGTCAGGGACGGTGTCGACAGTCTCCGCGCTGTCATTCGGATCCATGTCGTCGAGAATGTCGAGCGATTGCGATTCGATCATGCTTGCATAGATTCCGCCCTTCGCGATCAGATCGGTGTGACTACCGATCTCGGCCACGCGCCCCTCATCCAGGACTACGATCGAATCCGCCCGTCGCACCGTCGACAATCTGTGAGCAATCGCAATGATTGTCTTGCGTCGAGAAAGCGTCATCAATTGTTTTTGGATCGTGCGTTCCGTGAGCGTATCGAGTGCGCTGGTCGCCTCGTCAAGAATAATGACCTCAGGATCACGAAGGAACGCCCGCGCAAGCGCCAGGCGCTGTCGCTGTCCGCCCGACAACCTTGACCCTCGGTCGCCAAGCACCGTGCCGTAACCCTCGGGCAGCGAGATAATCCAATCATCGACCGCCGCCAAGCTCGCTGCAGCCCTGATCTGCTCTACCGGCGGCTCAGTCTCAAGGCCAAAACATAGATTGGCACTGATGGTATCGTTGATCATGACGATATCTTGGGTTACCACACCTAGCCTACGCCACCATGAGTTGATCGATAGGCTATTGAGGTCTTTTCCGTCTATCAAAATCCGGCCTGAATTGGGTCGATACAATCTCGCAATCAAGTTGACTATCGTCGATTTGCCGGAGCCGGAACTACCGACGATGGCCACCACGTGCCCCCGCGGCACAGTAAAGCTGAGAGTTTTGAGCACTGCAGGTCCGTTGGCAGTGTAACCGAAAGATACATTCTCAAGCTCTATGCCGCTGGAAAATGATGCCAGCACCTTCGAACCGTCCACTTCACGAGCGTTTTCGCAGGCAGCCAGAAACGCCTCGTACTCGCGAAATGCATCAAGATGGATAATAATATTGTTGCGGGAAATACTGAGCACACTAAGCGGCGAAAGTATCCGAAACAGCAAAACAAAGAAAATGACGAGAACGCCTACCGCTCGAGCAGCCGTTGCCGAATCCAATACCCCGATAACCATGACAGTCACGCAGATCAGAATCCCGCCGATGGTGCTAAAAAACGGAACGATCATATTTTCGACCGCGACCGTCTTGTCGCGCGCGAGTCCCAACCTTGCTATTGAGATCTCAACATCGCGCTTGACGACGCGAGTAGCGCCGGTAAGGCGAATTAGCTTGGCACCATTCAGCGTCTCAAAAAAAACCTGGGCAAACTGCTGATTGGCCTGGGACGTTTCTGCGCCCACATTGTGCACCAGCTTTGTCGTCAACGCCCTGAACAACAGCGTCGCTCCAATGACATACACGCTTGCGATGACAAACAGAAACGGCGAGACGACGGTAAGCACGACGATATAACTTGCGAGCACGAGGATGCTTGAGACCAAGGTCGCGAAGAACCGTATGGCAATTCCTATCCGGGCCGGGTGGCTTACCGTGACATTTGAAATCTGACCCGCGCTAATCGAGTCGATGAACTGCATGCTTGTAGTGATCAAGGCATCGAAAGCTCTAAGTCGAAGTGCGAAATCGACACGGTGTGGAATCGCGTAACCCAAATACTCCAGGGAAAATTGCAGAAAACCTCGCAAGAGCACCACAATGAGCATTAGACCGCCTGCCCAGATCAGACGCGTCTCTACTGGCAGCGCCTCAAACAAACCCGAGATGCTCCCCAGCAGCGGAACACTGGAAAAAATATTGCTACGCCCCATCGTCTCGAGCAGCGGCACGAGCAGAAACACGCCAAAGCTCTCAGTCAGGACGCCGAACACGGCCAAAGCTACAAACAGGACGATGGTGCGCCCATGACCAGCCCGATATCGCCACCCGAGCGAAAACAGCGCGTGATAGTCCCTCAGCCTCTGCGCGATCATGGCTGAGACTTTCGAAACGCGACCAGGTCTTACTTGCTCGGTAATCACGAAATTTCGAGCCTAAAGTCATCTAGTGACAGGTTTGCTATCCGGATGAGCAAGGTTTTCGACGTCCGCTGTCGCCTGTTGTTGAGGATTGCTTGGGCCTGAGCATCCTCCGATCGGATCCTAATCACACGAATATTTCCTACAAATGCGGTCGACCGTAGCGACCACTCGTTCGATATCGGATTCTGTCATCGCAGGATAAAGCGGCAGCGTCAGAATGCGCCGATACTCGACCTCGGCCACCGGGCACAGACCCGGTTGACACCCCAAACGCTTCCGATAGAAGCTGTGGAGGTAGACCGGAACATAGTGGACGTTGGCCCCTATCCCATTCGCGCGCAATTCCTCAAAAATCTTGTCGCGATCGCATGTCAATCGATCGAGTTTTAACGCGACGACGTAGATGTGATAGGCATGATCCCTGTCCACACGCTTGCTGAGCGGCACCAGCC
>JACDEQ010000242.1 GCA_013816225.1 Armatimonadota bacterium
GACCTGGCTCGGGCGAAAACCGTTCTGGTGCCACTGGACGAAAACGAAAGGCACGATCTTCCGGCGATGGCGGCGGCGATAACCGACAATACGAAGCTCATCTGGATCGCGAACCCGAATAACCCTACCGGCACGATCATTCGCAGGCGTGAGTTCGAGGCGTTTCTGGACCATCTACCCGACACGGTCGCGGTGGTTCTCGACGAGGCGTACTTCGAATTTGCAATCGATCCCGAGTATCCCAATGCACTCGATTGCATCCGCCAAGGTAGACAGGTCATCGGGCTGCGGACATTCAGCAAGACCTACGGCCTCGCCGGGTTGCGCGTGGGTTACGGGTTCGCCTCGGGCGAGATTGTCCAGATGGTGGAGGGAGCGCGCGAACCTTTCAATGTCACCTCGATCGGCCAGAAAGCGGCGGTTGCCGCACTGGCCGACGAAGACCATTTGCAGAAAACGATTCGAGCCAACCAAGCGGGCGTTGCGAGGCTCACCGGAATTTTTCAGAGTTGCGGTAACCAGGCTGTCGAAAGCTTCGCCAATTTCGTCTGGGCAGACCTCGGGCGGCCGGCCAACGAGGTTTGCGCGGAACTGCTCAAGAAAGGCGTCATCATACGTTCCGGCGCCATCTTCGGCCGGCCGACGTGCGTGCGTGTGAGCATCGGTTCGCCTGCCGAGATGGACACCTTCGAAGCGGCCTTTCACGAAGTGATTCGGTAAACCCTATCGGTCGACGACGACCTTCACCTTATCCTTGACAGCCGCCTGAGCCGCCGCGAGACGCGCGATCGGCACGCGGAACGGCGAACAGCTCACGTAGTCGAGTCCGAGGTCGTGGCAAAAGTAAATGCTTTCAGGGTCGCCGCCGTGCTCCCCGCAAATCCCGAGCTTCAGCACCGGATTCACCGACCGGCCGTCTTCGACGCACATCCTCATGAGTTTTCCGACGCCGTCGAAATCGATGGTCTCGAACGGGTTGACAGGCAGAATCTTATCCTCGACGTACTTACCAAGGAATTTCCCCTCGGCGTCGTCGCGGCTGTAGCCGAACGTCGTCTGGGTCAGGTCGTTCGTGCCGAAGCTGAAGAACTCTGCGTACTGCGCGATCTCTTTGGCGGTTAGGGCGGCGCGAGGAATCTCGATCATCGTCCCGAACTTGTATGAAATCTGATGGCCCGAGTGGGCGAGCACCGTTTCCGCTACCTTTTCAAGCTGCTCGCGGACGACCTTGAGTTCGTTTACATGCCCAACGAGCGGAATCATGATCTCCGGTTGCGGATCGATCCCTCGTTTCTTGACCTCCACTGCAGCCTGAAGAATCGCCTTCGTCTGCATCTCCACGATGCCGGGGAAGAGAATCGAAAGGCGCACACCACGCAAGCCCAGCATCGGGTTGGCCTCGCGCATTCCTTCGACGGCGAGCAGCAGTTCTTCCTTGGCTTCGATCGCGTCGGCCATGTCATGGCCGGGGTCGTGCCTTGCCGTCACGCGCAGCTCCGTCACTTGAACTAGGAGTTCGTCGTACGAAGGGAGGAACTCATGGAGGGGCGGGTCGATGAGCCGTATCGTCACCGGCTTGCCGTCCATGACTTCAAAGATGCCTTCGAAGTCGTGCTGCTGGTGAATTAAAAGCTGATCCAGCGCACCCTGGCGAACGCTCTCGTCCTTGGCCAAGATCATCTGCTGCACCACCGGTAGGCGATCGCGCTCGAAAAACATGTGCTCCGTGCGGCACAGGCCGATGCCCTCGGCGCCGAATTCGATCGCCTGCTCGGCATCGCGCGGATTGTCAGCATTGGCACGAACGCCCAATCTGCGAGCCTCGTCACACCACGCCATAAGCTCGCCGAAATGGCCCGAGACCTCGGGCGCAATGAGAGCGACTTCTCCCGCGTACACCTTTCCGGTGCTCCCGTCGAGGCTGATGAGCTCGCCTTCTTGGATGGTCACACCGTCCACGGTTAGGCGGCGGTTCCTCTCGTCCACGTTGATCGCCTCGCAACCGGCCACGCAAGGAATGCCGAACCCACGGGCGACAACCGCCGCGTGGGATGTCTTGCCGCCACGCGCGGTCAGGATGCCCTGCGAAGCCAGCATTCCGTGCACGTCGTCCGGGTTCGTTTCGTCGCGGATCAAGACGACTTTCTCCCCCTCCGCACCAAGCTTTGCAGCGGTGTCGGAATCGAAGACTGCTTTGCCCACGGCCGCACCCGGCGATGCCGCCAAGCCGGTGGCAATCGGGCCGCTGCCAAGGCTTTTCTCGTCGATCCTCGGATGGAGAAGCTGATCGAGGTGCGATGCGGTCACTCTTTGGATCGCCATCTCTTTGCCGATAAGCCTCTCCGCAACCATCTCCACCGCTGCGCGAACGGCCGCCGGACCGGTGCGCTTTCCCGCGCGACATTGCAGCATGAAGAGGCGCCCCTTCTCGACCGTGAACTCGACGTCCATCATGTCCTTGTAATGGGATTCGAGGGCGTCGCAGATTCCGATGAATTCCTTGTACACGGCAGGGTTTTGCGTTGCCATGTGCGAAATCGGAACGGGTGTGCGAACGCCCGCAACGACATCCTCGCCCTGGGCGTTCATAAGGTATTCCCCATAGAGAGCTTTCTCGCCCGTGCTGGGGTCTCGCGTGAAGGCTACGCCGGTTCCACAGTCCTCGCCCATGTTCCCGAAGACCATCGCCTGGACGGTAACCGCAGTGCCGATATCGTCGGGAATCTTCTCGCTGCGTCGGTAGACGATTGCGCGCTCGTTGTTCCAGCTTCGGAACACCGCGTCGATTGCGAGTTCGAGCTGCTTCCACGGGTCGGTGGGGAAGTTGTCGACCATCGAGAGGAAGACGCCCGAGATGTGCTTCAGATCCTCGGCTGAAAGGTCGGTATCGAGTTTCGCGCCTTTTTCTTCCTTATAGGCCCGGAAAACATCGTCGAACCTGTGCTTGGAGACGCCGAGCACCACGTCCGAGAACATCATGATAAAGCGGCGGTAGGAATCCCACGCGAAGCGTGCATCGCCACTGGCGGCGATCAGGCCTTGGAGCGTTTCCTCGTTGAGCCCTAAGTTGAGGATCGTGTCCATCATGCCGGGCATGCTGAACTTGGATCCGGAGCGGACGGAAACGAGCAAGGGCATCCCCTGCCCTGAGCCCCCCAACTTCTTGTCGAGGTCCCTTTCGACGTCCGACATGGCGGCTCGCACGTCGCTCATCAGGCCCTCGGGTAGACGCTCGCCTTCCTCGTAGAACTCTCGGCAGACATCGGTGGTGATGGTAAATCCTGGGGGAACCGGAAGACCGATATTGGTCATTTCGCAAAGGTTCGCGCCCTTGCCTCCTAAGAGGTCTCGTTGGTCCGCGGCGCCTTCGCGGAAGAGGTAAACGCGCTTTTCCGGCATAGTGCTCCTTTTGGGTCTAATTTGCAGTCCGGCTACGGTGACGGATTGCGGCGGTGATTTGCAAGTTTACCTGGCGAGGGTTTTGCCGTCGATCAGCGTCGAGATGTAGTAGATCTGGCCCTCGTGGTAGGCCATGTTCCAGTAGTGGTAGCTCAACACATCCGCGACCTTGAACTCGCCGGGCCAGGGCATTTCGACCTTATCGGTAAGCTCGCTCGGGTCCACCGAACGCACGAACTTCAGAAGCTCCTCGGTGCCTTCGCGCGTGATTCGTTCGAGTTCGGCGGGGTCGGTGATTTTTTTGCGGTCGACTTCGTATTCCTCGAACTGCTCAGCGGTGAAGTCGAGCCGCCGGTTCTTGACGGTCTCGGGCACGCTCTTAAACACCGCCGCGACCTCCTGGAGTTGGTCGAGCGCGCTTCGCGACTTGGGCGTCGGCTTCCAGTCGAGCTTATCCGCCGGGACGGCATGAACGGCTTCGAAGAAGCTGTCGAGTTGATGCCGCGTGTAG
>JACDEQ010000043.1 GCA_013816225.1 Armatimonadota bacterium
GTTCTTGGATTGTCTGGGCGGCTACGGAGTCTTTAGCCTCGGCCACAGGCATCCGAAGGTTGTAGAAGCCGCCAAGAAGGCCCTTGGTACCATGCCGTTGTCCTCCAAAGTCTTTTTCGGGAAAGCCTATGCAGATTTAGCGGAGAAACTTGCACAAATCGTTCCAGGAATGCAGTTCACTTTCATGTGCAACAGCGGTACCGAGGCGGTCGAGGGTGCGCTTAAGGCCGCGAAAATGTTCGATCACCGGCCCAAAGTCATTTCAACAATAGGCGGGTTTCACGGCAAGAGCATGGGCTCTTTGTCAGCAACAGGCAAGGACAAATACCGCGAACCGTTTTATCCCTTGATTCCGCAGTTCGACTTCGTGCCATTCAACGATGTGGATGCTTTGGCTGCAGCCGTAGACGATCACACCGCTGCGGTCATCGTCGAGCCCGTTCAAGGCGAAGGCGGGATCCACGTGCCGGCGGCCGACTATCTGCCGAAAGTCAAGGAGACTTGCGAACGGCATGGGGCATTGTTGATCCTCGACGAAGTGCAGACCGGCTTCGGTCGGACCGGCAAGATGTTCGGAATGGAGCACTCGGGCGTCACCGCCGACATCGTCACGCTGGCCAAGTCGCTCGGCGGCGGCGTAGTGCCGGCGGGAGCGTTTATGGGAACCCCTGAGGTCTGGCAGCGCGCGTTCGGCGAGAATCCCCTGCTTCACACAAGCACCTTCGGCGGTAATCCGCTCGCGTGCTCGGTAGCGCTGGCGATGATCGAAGTGACCGAAGAGGAGGGCCTCGCGGAGAATTCACGCGTTGTAGGCGCCCACCTGATCGCTGGCCTACGCGAGATACGGAAGGAATTTCCACAAATGATCGGCGAGGTTCGCGGGGTCGGACTGATGATCGGGGTGGAATTTGCGATGGACGATATCGGAGAGTTGTGCATCGCGTCCATGGTGAAAAGGGACGTGGTTGCGGCTTACACGCTTAATAATCCGCGCGTAATTCGATTCGAGCCGCCGCTGATCATGACCGTCGACCAGGCGAACACCGCTGTCGATGTGTTTAGGGAGTCGGTAAAGGAAACGAGCGAATTGCTCACCACGGTGCTCGGATGAAAGTGAGATTCGACGAAATATACGCTTCGATCGACGGGGCAAACCTTCGATACAACGCAATTCTTCCGGATTCCACTGAGTTGTCGGCCGCTGTAGTTTGCATACACGGCGGCGGTTGGGTTAGCGGAGACCGAAACGATATGAACGAGGTGGCACGCTACTTCGCAGATCACGGGTACGCAGCCTTTAGCCCGCAGTACCGTCTCGCGCCGCTTCATCCATACCCTGCAGCCATCGAGGACGGCCGGACATTTTTAGCCTTTCTTAGAGAAAACAGCGATAAATTAGGGGTTCGCTCGAACGCAATTGGCGTCATCGGAAACAGCGCAGGAGGCCATCTCTCTGCGTTGCTAGGAACGTCAACGGACCCTCAAGAAAAGGCCGACGCGGTTGTGAACATTTCCGGCCTTGTCGACTTAACGGATCCGAATAAGCACCACCCGCAGATTTCGTGGGATTTTATCGGCCAGTTTATGGGCGCCCCTTTCGCGCAAAATTCCGCAGCGTGGATCGAAGCGAGCCCTCTTTACCAAGTTAGACCGAGCACCTCGCCGATGCTGATTATTCACGGCTCGGACGACGATATCGTTTGGCCTGACCAAAGCAAACGGCTCAAAGAGGCGCTCGATAATGTTGGCGTGGAGAATGAACTGATCATTTTGGATGGAGAGGGGCATAGTTTTGCCGTGCAAGGCTTCGAAACAATTTTAGATCGCGCCCTTGGATTCTTCGATGCCAAGCTGCGCTCAGGAGCATTGAAATGATCGTAGACCTTAGAAGCGACACCGTTACCCGGCCGACTCCGGAAATGTACGACGCCATGACGCGAGCGGAGTTGGGCGACGATGTGTTGGGGGACGACCCGACCGTTATCCAGCTGGAGGATCTCGCCGCTGCGAAAATGCGCAAGGAAGCTGCCCTTTTCGTGCCTAGCGGCACGATGGGGAACCAGGTCGCGGTTCGCACCTGGATAAAGCCGGGAGAGGCGGTGATCCTGGAGCAGGATTCACATATTCAGTTCTACGAATCGGGCGGTATTTCGGCCCACGCCGGCGCGATGACCTGGGCGCTACCCTCCAAAAACGGCGTCATGGATCCCGCGGACGTCCGAGGCAGAGTAACCGCAGGAAATATCCATACTCCGGCAACGCAACTGCTGTGCCTCGAAAATACTCACAATCGTGCAGGTGGAACGACGATTCCGCTTGAAACCATGGCAGAATTTCGGAAAATCGCCGACGAAAACGGCATGAAAGTCCATTTGGACGGCGCCCGAATCTTTAATGCGGCCACGTATCTGAGTGTTCCGGCTGCGGAAATGGCGAAATACGCCGACTCGGTCATGTTTTGCCTGAGCAAAGGGCTGTCCTGCCCAATCGGCTCTCTAATCGCCGGACCCGCCGAATTTATCGAAAGGGCGCGTTGGAATAGAAAGCGGCTGGGTGGAGGATTGCGCCAGGCAGGTGTCCTTGCGGCGTGCGGAGTTTTTGCATTGAATAATTTGGTCGATCGGCTTGCCGACGATCACCGTCGGGCAAGAGAATTCGCCGAGCATCTAAACACGATTCCTGGAATTTCGGTGGACATGTCCGGCCAGCAAACGAACATCGTCGGCGCAACGACCGATGGCGCCGCCGTCGAATGGCAATCATCTTTGGAAGAGGGTGGAGTCCGCTGCTTCGCAACTGGGCCGAACCGTCTGCGTTTTGTGTTCCACCGGGAGATCGACGACGAGCGTCTTGCGCGAGCAAAAGAAGCCGTTAGTGCAATTCGGAAAGAGCTTTCTTCAGCGCATTGATCGAGTCGATCGCCTCGGGGTCGATCCCATAGAGCGCGGCCATATAAAGGCTCACAAGATCGCCGAAAAACGTGAGCGTGAGCATTTGCGTCAACAGCGAGCTGCCTTCTGCACGGACGACGTGCGCTTCACCCTTTCCGGAGAAAATCTCTTGTGTAACGCGTGAGCGCTCCTGCATTCGTTTCGATTCGTCGCCATTTTCCAAGATAACCGTTGCCCATTTCGAAACGCCCTGCCTATCTGCGAGCGACCACCCCATGATTTCATTGTGGTTCAGCTCAGGAAAAGTGTTCGCAAACGCCATCGTTTTAGAATTCTCGTTTATTTGTGATTTCCACCGATTCGCCACAATTCCCTGCCACGGGCCCAGCCCATAAATGAGCGGAACTGTCTCGAACAGCTTGCCGGCGAGCACTTTGGCAGGGTTGGCTCGCGCCTGGACACCCCACCGTTCCACGCAAGAATCGAGCATTACGAATGCCGCCTCGAACTCCAATTCCGGTAAATAGCCGAGACGAACACAAGCAACAGCGGGCGGAACAAACAAAAAGCCTAGCGCAGTCCTCGGGGGCTGCCCTGCCTGAACCTTGATCACCGGAAAGCCCTCTTTGGCGCCGACCTCAAGTAGCGCCCCGCCAGAGGTCACCGCCAGCATCTTGCAACCGCGCCCCAGCGCTTCGGCCGATGCCGTTAGCGTCTCCTCGGTGTTGCCGCTGTAACTGCACGCGATCACCAGCGTCCGTTCGTTCACAAAGGTCGGCAAGGCGTAATCGCGCAAAACAAAACAGGGCGTCTTCGAAAACGCTTCGAAGAGCGCCCGCAGAAAATCGCCTCCCGCCGCAGACCCGCCCACACCGGCAACGACGATCTGGTCGCACCCGGTCAAAGAATCGTTGAGCGAGGCAGACGAGGCAATAGAAAGGGCTTTCCGGCATTGATCCGGAAAGCCCATCGTCAGGCCCATCATCCCCTTCGGGTCGTTCCGCAGAACGAACGCCGGGTCGTCGAGCCGGTTGGGCATTACTCTTCCCCGAACGGATCGTAGTCGCCTTCGGAAACCTCAGCCGGTTCAGTTGACGCCGCAGGCGCGCCGACGGCGGCAGGCTGGCCGCCCGCGTCGTCGCGCGGACGATCGAGAAGCACAACGTTGTCGGCGACGATCTCGAACGTGTTCACCTCGACGCCATCCTTGTTGGTGTACTTTCGAGTCTGCAAGCGACCTTGCACACCGATCATTCGCCCCTTGCTTGCATAGTTGGCGACAAACTCGGCGGTTTGGTTCCAAGCCGTGACATTAAAGAAATCGGCGTCCTTCTCGTTCGGGTCCTGCGGCTTGAACCTTTTTTCTACCGCGATGCCAAAGCCCACAACCTGCTTGCCGGTGGTTGTCGTCCGGAGTTCCGGGTCGCGCGTCAGACGGCCTGTCATAGTAACGCTGTTTATCGAACTCATGATTTACTCCTCCCGCAGGTAGATCCTGCCACGGACTACTTCGTCGTTGATGCGAAAGAGCCTGCTAAGCTCCGCTGGAACTTTTGCGGGCGCGGAAAACTGAAGCAGACAATAGTTGCCCTCGGAGTGCCCTTTGATGGGGTAGGACAGCTTGCGCTTGTCCCACTTCTCGGCTTTCTCGACGGTTCCGCCGTGCTCCTCGATAAACTTCTTGTACTTTTCGACGTTCTTGCCAACGGCTTCGTCGTCGAGGTTGGCGGGCACGATGTAAAGGGCTTCGTATGCTCTGGTGTTCAAATAATCCTCCCTATGGTCACTCGGTTCCGCAACAAACGGAACAGAGAGGCATGGTCTATTGGAGGCGAAGTATACCCTGCCGGGGGTAGACTCCACTCTCCGCCTTGCCGCATAGCTCAGTGGTAGAGCAGCTGACTGTTAATCAGCGGGTCGTAGGTTCGAGTCCTACTGCGGCAGCCATGATTTTGAACCTAAATTACCAGGTAATTGGTGAGGCCATGGCAAATGATGTATGCCTTATTGTATGCCTTATGGGGTGAAACAGGCGAGTTTTGAGACAATTCTGCGTGGGCCTGTCCCCAAGGAGTGACTTGGAAATGTTGACCGGCGACCTACAAAATAAAATCGACCGAGCCTGGGATTCTTCTGGTCGGCCGCGATCTGGCAAGAACGCTACCTAGTACTTAGTGTCTGAATCGGGTATTCCGGCTATAGCCCTTACTTGCGCCATCGCATTCAGTCCATCCCGGCGAAAGTTTCGGCGAAGGTTTGCGCGGGGATTGAGGGCTGGCTCCTGATCCTTTCTCTTTGGCGTACGCTCTTGCCTGCCTATTCCCTGAAGTGTGCTGGGCTCAAGGGTAGCCCCATTCGGGACGATCAATGTATACGAGGCAGTGGGTACGCCAGTACAGTAAAGCCCAAGACCAAAGACCGATTCTCCGTAGCTCTTTGTTCCGGTTCTCGCGAGCTGAAGACCGGATGCACGATCGTCGATTGGATGTGGAAGCGCGGATGGGACGACGAATGCGGCGGCCTCCGTTACTATGACGACCTCAAGGGTTTGCCCATCCAGGAGTACTGGCACGACATGAAGTTTTGGTGGCCGCACTGCGAGGCCATGATCGCGACGGCGTTGGCTTGGAAACTCACTGGACAAGAGCGCTATGCAGAGTGGCACGAGCAAGTTCACGACTGGAGCTTCGAGCACTTTGCCGATCCCGAGTTCGGCGAGTGGTTCGGCTATCTACGCCGGGACGGGTCGGTTTCGTCACGCCTTAAGGGCAGCATGTTCAAGGGCCCGTTCCACCTGCCCCGCGCGCTGTGGTATTGCTGGAAGCTGCTCGAGGCGGACGACCGAGATACTGCGCCTACACCTTAGCAGGAACCAAGGTGATGCTCAGGGGCTCGCCAGGGCTATGGATTCGAATCTTGAAAACGTCGTTCGTGAGCGTCAGGATGTCCACCTTGCGGGAGATGCCCTCTTCGGTCATCGTGAGCGCGCCGCCTTCGTACTTCCACGTTCCGAGCGAAGGTGTGCCATTGGGCGAGGCGATAACCAGCGTGCCTTCGGACAAGAAGACATAGAGCTGGCCCGGCGCGACGCCCAACGATTCGCTCACCCTCCACACCTTGTCGACGAAACCTGCCTCTCCGCCGGGGCGGACCATCTCCATAAGCATTTCGACCCGGTTCGGCGCGCCGTTCGTGAGGACCGGGTACGACCTCGTGGACGTGAACTTCATTTGCCCGTCGACACCGATCGTCGCGCGGATGGCGTAGCGGCGGCCGGGCAAGATGCGAGCTGCATCGTACGGCAAGGTGAACGGAATCGGAACCTGCTTGTCGCCGAATCTCGTTTTGGATTCGGCGATGAGCTCGGCCGGCGCGCCGGCGCGGGGGACGTCCTCCAGGCGCACGGTCAGCTCGGCGTTGGGGGGCATGGCGATTCGCTCGCGATAGGTGGCCGTTCCCGTGACGGCGGACTGGCTTAGTTCGACACCGGCAAAGCCTCCATCGAAGAACCGTCGTGTGATAACCAGCCCTGGAACAAAACCCGTGACGTGGTCTAAACCTGGGTCAAGGGAAATCGCACGCACGTTGCCCGTCGGCTCCATTATCTTGGCAGCCTTCTTTGTGTTTTCGTCCGGGATAATCTGGTCGCCGGGAACGTACGGAAGCAGCATCTTGGTGCGCGGTTGCCAGTTGTAGCTGTCGTTATCCTTCATTGCGCGCATAACGGGGTCTAGCGAGTCGCCATACTTAAGGGCATTGCGAAAACGAGGGGTAAGCACGCGCTCGGTCGAGAGAAGGGCGCCGAGTTGAGTCCCTTTGAGCAGCATTTTCTTTCCCAGCTCTTCTTCGGTCAGAGTCTGCTTGTAGACGAAGGGGATATACGAGGCGAACGAGGGAATGAAGTAGTCATTCAACTTGAGCCCCGGCGTTCGCGACTGAATGCCAAGCGCGATGTACGCACTAGCTACAAATTTGAATCCCCGCACGGCAGCATCGGGAGTCTTGGCAACAATCCACTTTGCCATCGTGCCGCTCATATCGTAAGGGCCAGCCATCGGCGCGGCCATATCGGGCGCGAAGCCCGCCATGCGCAGCCGTTCCAGCTTCCTCACCATCCACATGGCCATTCCGCCACCTTCCGAGTAACCGGTAACGAACAGCTTCGGCCCCGTGTTTACGTTCGCTTTTCGTGCGGCTTCGCGAGCGGGGTCGATCATGTCGATCCCGGCTTGGCAATTCACCGACCCCAAGGTATACGGGTGCGCGCGCTTATCATCGCCCAGGCCAAACGTATCCGGAATCGCCACCGCATACCCGCCAATGCAGAAAGCCAGAACCACGGCCTCGAGCGCCGGGTTCTTGTTCGTTGCGAAAAGGGATGGAGAATTCCTTCGGTCGGTGGTAAACCCCATGAAGAAAATCACCAGGCCCTTCGGCGCGCCATTATGCGGCAGCGCAAGAAGACCGCTCACATGCACTTTGGTGTTTCCGTCGTGCGCCCGGTAGCGTAGCTTGTAAAGGTCAACGCCGCTCTTTATCTCCAGAGTCGTCGGACCGGGAAAAATCTTGGCATATCGCGCCGTCGCGTCCTCGGGCGAGAATGTGGCGACGCGCTTCGAGTCCCACGTTTGCGCGAAGCCGGCAGCCGAAGCAACGAGGGCGACGCCGATGAGCGCACACAGACGGTTCATGCTCTGAGTGTACTCTGTTTAATGTGTGGTCTTGAGGCACGCAATCGCGCGCTCCCCGTCGTCTTGGCGGGGTGGGACTCACGGCAACAGTCGGTTATCGGGACCCATGAAACATGCTGTTATAGCCGCCGCTTAAAGCGCTTAACGGATGCCGATAACCGCCTTGCCCGGTCCGTGCCGTTGCGGGGGGGGTAAGAGGACGGGCTGGAATGCGCCCAAAAAATTAGACACTTGAGATCTTACGCTCCTCCGCGGTGAGCGTCTCGAAGTCTGCCGGCGACTCGTAGCCGAGGCTGGAGTGCAGCCGGGTCAGATTGTAGTCCAGGTCGATGAATGAGGCAAGCGACGCGCTTGCCGGGGGCCGAATCCTCTATGGCGTGCAACCGCAAGGGGCTCGATCCCGAAGTGGAGCAGCTCGTCAGGGAGCATCTCGCGGAGTTCGCTCACCTCGGCCAGGACGCCCTTTGCACCAAGATCGGGCACCTTCAAAACGCCCGACCCCATGGTCATGACAAACGCCTACCTCAGCAAGAAGGATCGTGACTACAGCCGGGCTCGGCGGTTTCTCACTACCTTTTTCGAGGCAGAGGACTGTTCGCGTCATCGAGCTCACGACTAACCTCTCGCTTTCGCTTGCGGCTTGCCGCTTTGTTGTGTCCAAAGGAATTCTCGCGCCACTCTATTCGCCCGATCCTGTGGAGATTGCGCCCGGCCTCAATACGGAACGGCTAAGTCTATGGCCCTATGATCGGCGTAGAGGTCCATCCAAGGTAGGAAGACACCATCTGTAGCCCGCGATTCTGAAGGGCCAAAAGTGGCGTTCATAGCCGTTCGCCCTTATTCATACATAATGAGAATCGGCGGTTTGTTTCAAAAGCGGCGAGGAGAAGACTATGAAACGATTTTTGATGATTTCGACGGCCACGGAGGTAGCAGTATCCACCGGCGAGATCATAAGCGTCAGACTGCGATCCGAAGATAACCATCGCTCAATTCGAGTTGTGGCACTCGACAAAGACTGGGTCGAATTCGTTTGCTACTTTGACCCTATGCGAGTTACTTCCACAGAAATATGGCGCCGATCGACCATCGAAGGCGTCCGCTGGCGAACCGAAAAGGAAGAGGCAGACGCCTTCTTGTTAGCTCGAAACGGTTCTTAGTCTCCGCCTTTCTCCCACCCAATTGTGTTTCCCACGAAATCGGCGTCATAAAACCGCCGAATCCGGACAAGTATTTAGGGGGGCATGCTGCATCGCAGGCTTCCCCCCTAAGGAGCAAACAAAGTTGAAAACGAACATTCTTACAAAGGGCCTTGCCATAGGCTTCCTGTCGGGCGCAGCCGGGTCAGCCTTGGCTTTCGACGTCACGCCAGGCACACTCATTGAGCTAGCTGTCGGTGGGACTCCGGAGCTCGTCGAATACGACTTCGCTGGGAACATTACCGAGACGCTTACCTTGGGCGGTCTGCTCAACACGGGCGCTAGTGTCGCGGTGATCGGAAGCCGCGTCTTCGTATCGGACGTTGGCGGCAACGTGGGCGAAGTGGATCTGAACACGGGCAACGTGTTCGGGATTTTCGCCTCCGCCTCGAATGAAGGCTTGGGCGACAACGCGACGGACCTGCTCGCAATAGATTACGGCTCGGGCACCGCGTCGCGATATACCACCGGCGGTAGTTTTCTTGAGGCGCACGGCACCATTGGAGGAATCACGGGGGTTGACGCAACCGCGACGACCATTTATGTCGCTAGATACGACGATGGCAGCGTCTACTCGTACGACTACGCCGGCAGCCAAACCGGCTCATTCGCCACAGGCTGGGGAGCAAGTAGCTTATCCGGCCTGGGCTACGACAGCACTTCAGGTCTGGTTTGGGTTGCCACGGGCTTCGGCAGCGACCACATCAGCGCTTACGACTCAGGCGGCAATCTAGTGGCGGACTGGCGAAACAATCGCGACTGGATTAACGGCCTCGACGTTGTAGGAGTGCCTGAACCCGCGACAATTGTCGTGCTCGGGATCGGCATTTTGGTCTTGGCTCGACGCCGGTTTCGATAAACCGAGATCGATCCGTGCGGCTAGGCTCCGGGTTCCGGGGCCTGGCCGCCGACACCCGGCCTCCAGATGTAAACTAACGGCCAATGAAGGTTTTGGTCGCGGATAAGTTCGAGCAGAGCGGTTTGGATGGGCTAAAGGCGCTCGGAGTCGAGGTCGAGTATGACCCCGAACTCAGAGAGCAAGCTCTAATCGACAGGACGCACGAATCCGAGGCCGACATACTCGTGGTCCGCTCCACGAAAGTTCCCGCCGACCTGATGGAGGGAAGCAAGCTTTCGCTGATCATCCGAGCCGGAGCCGGATACAATACGATCGACGTGGAGGCCGCCAGCAGGCTCGGAATCTACGTTTCAAACTGCCCGGGAAAGAACAGCCAGGCGGTCGCCGAACTGACAATGGGCCTTATCCTTGCGATCGACAGGCACATCCCGGACTGTGTGAGCGAACTGCGAGCCGGTCGATGGAACAAGAAGAAGTTCAGCCAGGCGAACGGGCTTTATGGGCGTACATTGGGCCTCATCGGTATGGGCAAAATTGGCCAAGAGGTCATCGCGCGTGCAAAAGCTTTCGGCATGAACGTGGTCGCCTACAGCCGATGGATGACGGCCGACGTGGCCGCAGCCCTCGGAATCGGCAGGGCGGCGTCGCTCGACGAGCTCGCAGCGCAATCCGACGTCGTCTCGATCCACGTCTCGCTGACCCCCGAAACGAAGGGGCTTCTCGGCGAAGCCTTCTTCCAGAAAATGCTGCCGGGGGCTTACTTCATCAATACGAGCAGAGCAGAGGTCGTCGATCAGTCGGCTCTTGAAAGTGCACTGCTGTCGAGGGACTTATTTGCCGGCCTTGACGTGTTCGACGGGGAGCCTTCGGCCGGTGAGGCCAAGTATGCAGGGCCGCTTACGGACAACCCGAGGGTTTACTGCACTCATCATATCGGCGCGAGCACCGAGCAAGCTCAAGAGGCCGTTGCCGCCGAAACGGTTCGTATCGTCCGAGAGTATAGGCATACCGGCATCGTCCCTAATGCGGTCAACGTCAGGCCTGCGGAAGTCGCGTCGCACCTCCTTGTTGTCCGGCACCTCGATCGCGTAGGCGTTTTGGCTCATGTTCTGGGGGTGCTCAAGGACGAGGGAGTCAACGTTCAAGAGATGGAGAACATCGTCCTGGGCGGGGCGCAAGCGGCCATCGCCCAGATCGCCTTGGACAAAGAGCCCACCGGCGACGCCCTCCTAAAGATGAAGCTCAATAGCAACGTTCTCGATTCGAGCGTGTTTCCCATCGAGCGCTAGGCACGGAACGTCGTCAGCGCTAAGATCGTAAGCAAATCCATACCGCACACTTGCAATTCGTGGCCAAGTGCGAGTAAGTTTAAGAAGATTCGAATGCGTAGCCGATTTGGGCTTCGCTCTTGCAGTGTCAGCAAAAATAAGGAGGAATCAGAGATGAATAAGACAACGCGCCTCGCCCTACTTGGAGTTATGGCAGTTGCGACGGCTTCGAGCGCAATAGCAACTTGGTACACGGACGAGGGTACGTTCTTGGCCAATATCACCGCCACTTACTACCTCGAAGAATTCGACATGATGAGCTACGGCGACCCGCTTTCGGGCGAGCCCACGTGGGACGCTCCGGGCGGTAACGGCTACGGCTGGCAGGCTTCAGCCTCCGGTGGCCTTTATTCCGGCATCGGTTCGATTTCGACCAACGTTGCCGGTGACCCCCTGTTTATCACCTACACGGCTGATCCGGGTGGCGGAGTGACTGCCGCGGGCGGACTGTTCGCCAACACCGATATCAGTGGTATCGAGATTCCGGGCGATATCACAGTGACGTTGAGCAACGGCGAGTCCATGACCGTTACCAGCGATGGCACTCCGATGTTCCTTGGTTGGGTTGGCGGCGACGTCCTTACGGACTTCAACGCCTTTTCCGAGGATCCCGTTGGTGGCGCCAACAGCTGGGTTGAGATCGACCATCTATACACCGGCCAGGGCGTTCCTGAGCCCGGTACGGTTATCGCTCTTGGCCTTGGTCTCGTGGCTCTCGCAGCACGACGACGCCGTAAGTAGTCTTTCGGCTACTGGTAATCGAAAAGCCCTTCTGTCGATTCGACGGGAGGGCTTATTCGTTTCCGTCGATGCTCCTGCCTGACGGTATCATCCCGGCTAATGCTTCAGGTTATCGACCTCGTTAAGGAATACCGAACTGTTCGAGCGGTCGACCGCGTGTCGTTCCAGGTCGAGCCGGGAGAAATTGTAGGGTTGTTGGGCCCTAATGGAGCGGGAAAAACAACCACTATGCGTTGCATCGCCGGCATCCTACAGCCGACCGATGGGCGCATCCTCATCAACGGATACGATTTGCTCATCGACCAGCGCTCGGCGAAGATG
>JACDEQ010000243.1 GCA_013816225.1 Armatimonadota bacterium
GTATCGGACAGCGTTTCGGAGCAATATTTCCGTCGAGGGAATATTGAGAATATGCGGGCGCTTCTTGCCGAATGCGGCCATATGGGGAAGATCAAGTGATTACGATCGTCGATTATGGGACCAGCAACCTGGGATCGATGCAAAACATGCTCAAGAAGATTGGTGCTGCCTCAAGGATTGCGGCATCGCCAAATGATCTTGACGGGGCCACCAAGATCATCGTGCCAGGGGTTGGCTCCTTTGATGCGGGCATGGGCAAATTGCGGGAATCCGGAATGATCCCGGTGCTGAATCATAAGGTGCTGGTCGACAGGATTCCGACCCTCGGGGTCTGCCTCGGGATGCAGCTGATGACAGAGCACAGTGAGGAGGGCGTGCTATCCGGTCTCGGCTGGATCGAGGCAAAAGCCGTTCGGTTCGATCAGAAGGAGGATCCCAGTCTGAAGGTCCCGCATATGGGCTGGAATGAAGTCATTGCCGCCAAAGCTTCCGCGCTCACCGCGAATTTGACCGCCGGCGCGCGGTTCTATTTTGCCCATTCGTATCATGTGAAGTGCAAGGTAGCGGAAGACGTCCTGCTCGGGGTGTCCTATGGCGCCGGTATATTCACAGCGGCATTCGAGCGCGGCAACTTATTCGGTGCACAGTTTCACCCGGAAAAGAGCCACCGGTTCGGGATGGCCTTCCTCAGGAATTTTGTAGAGCAATGCTGAAGACCCGCGTCATTCCCGCGCTGCTGCTGCGTGGTGCCGGCCTTGTGAAGACAACCGCGTTTAAGAACCCGGTCTACGTTGGGGATCCCATCAATGCGATCAGGATATTCAACGAAAAGGAAGTCGACGAACTTGTGCTGCTCGATATTTCGGCGTCGCGTACTGGTAGGGGACCCGCATTCAGCACCATCGAGAGCATAGCAAGCGAGTGTTTCATGCCGGTCGCCTATGGCGGCGGAATAACAAGCGTCGAGCAGGTGCGCAGGATACTAGGGTTAGGTGTCGAGAAAGTTGTCATCAATGCGGCCGCGCTGGCCGATCCGCAAATTGTGCGCGCTACGGCGAACGAATTTGGCAGTCAGGCGATCGTCGTATCGATGGATGTCAAACGCAAGCTGCTGGGCCGCTATGAGGTCTATGGGGACAGCGGTACAAGGTCTACGGGGCACGAGCCGGTTGCCTACGCAAGGATGATGGCGGACCTTGGTGCTGGTGAAATTCTTCTCACTGCGATCGATCGCGACGGGACCATGCAAGGCTACGACATCGAACTGGTTTCGAAGGTCGCTTCGGTGGTCAGCATTCCCATTATCGCCTCCGGCGGCGCGGGCACGATCGCCGATTTCGGCGTCGCGTCGAAACAGGGAGGTGCTGCAGCGGTGGCTGCGGGAGCGATGTTTGTATTTCACGGTCCCCACCGCGCCGTGCTCATTACCTATCCCTCGCTTGCCGAGCTGTCTGCGGTCCTCAGTTGAACGGACCTGCGCAAGACTTGCGCCCGATAAGCCCGGTCTGCTTCAGGAAGCCCAAAATCAGTATTTCTCGAACTGCCGGATTTGCTCTATTCAGGGTGAGCCGCCATGAAATCCGGTGATTTTTTCAAAAGGACCTAGTAAGTGACAGTCTGCACGAGATGCATCATGGATACGACTGATCCGGACATCTCTTTTGATGCGGCGGGTGTCTGTAATCATTGCCACCGCTATGAGGAGGTCGCCCGCCAGCGGATCATCCCGCCAGCACAGCGCCAGGAGCGTCTCGCGCAACTGGTTGCTGAAGTAAAAAGGGCGGGCGAGGGAAGGCCTTACGACTGTGTCATCGGGGTCAGTGGAGGCGTCGACAGCACTTATGTGGCGTGGGTGGTGAAGGACCTGGGATTGCGACCGCTGGCGGTTCATCTCGACAATGGCTGGAATTCCGAACTTGCCGTCGCCAACATCGAGAAGACGCTCAACAAGCTTGGCATCGATCTCTATACCCATGTCATCGACTGGGAAGAGTTCCAGAATTTGCAGGTTTCATTTCTGAAGGCGTCGACGCCCGACGGCGAGGTGCCGACGGATCATGCGATTTTCGCGCTGCTATATAGGATCGCCGCGAAACAGGGGCTTAAGCATGTCATCACTGGCACTAACGTGATATCCGAGGCGATCCTTCCGGAGAAATGGGGTTACGGATATTTTGACTGGTCCTATGTGAAGGATGTTCATCGCCGTTTTGGCTCGGCGAGGCTTTCGACCTATCCTCACTTCTCGTTGCTGGACCTGTTTTACTACGTATTTCTTCGCCGTATACGCATGGTCTCGGTGCTCAATTTCATCGACTACAACAAGAACCAGGCGATGAACGTTCTGCAGAACGAACTCGGTTGGGTTTATTATGGCGGCAAGCACTATGAATCCATTTATACGCGCTTTTATCAGACCTACTTGCTGCCGCGTAAATTCGATATCGACAAGCGCAAGGCTCATTATTCGAATCTCGTCCTGTCAGGCCAGATGACGCGGCCCGACGCTGTCGATGCAATGAAAGCGCCGGTCTATCCCGCCGATCTATTGGAGGAAGACCGTCAATACGTCATCAAGAAGCTTAGTCTGGATGCGCGGCAGTTCGAAGAGATCATGACTCTGCCGCGGAAGACGTTTCTGGACTATAAAAATAACCGCGGTGTGTTTGCTTTTGCCAAGAGGCTCGTGAATTCGTCGCGGCGATTGATCGGATAACGTGAAAGACTTCCAGAACCAGCCTGGGTTTGCGAAACGGTGCGCCGATCGGCCCGCACATCGCGGGCCATCTTCGCGTGGGATAACGACAGCGGAAAATGCGTCATGAGAGTCCTGTATATTCACATGACAGGCGCTTTTGCCGGCGGGTGCCGCAGCCTTTATGAAGTCGTGCGCGCGATGCCAGCAGGCGCGGTCGAACCGGTGTTCGTCGCGCCACGAGGCAGCATTCATGCCTTCCTGTCCAGGCTCGGGGACATGATTGAGACAGCCGGGATCAGCCAGTTCGACAACACGCGGTACGGTTATTATCGCGGACTGCGCTGGCTGATACTGCTTCGTGAAATTGCATTCGTACCGTCGACGATCGCGGGGCTACTGAGGGCCCGCCGTCAATGGAAGTCCGTCGATCTGATACACATCAACGAGATCACCGGCTTGCTGCCGTGGCTGCTTGCCAAGCGCCTCTTCAAGGTGCCGGTCGTTGTGCACGTTCGTTCGGTCGTGAGGGATGACCGGGAATCGCTTCGGACCCGCTGGATCTCCCGGATGTTGCGTGACTGGGCCAGCGCAGTCATTGCCATCGATGAAAATGTGCGAGCCAGTCTGCCGCCGGACCTGCCGGTCGATGTCATCCACAATTCGCTGTCCCTGGATCCTCCAGAGAAATCGGGTGCCACGCTGGCTGACCAGCTCAAGTTGAGACCGGAATCATTCAAGGTTGGATTTGTCGGCAATCTTTTGCGTGTGAAAGGCATTTTTGAACTGGTCGAGGCCGCGCGTCTGACGCGGGATCGGGGCCTCAATGTCGAGTTCGTCATCGTCGGTGGCGATGCGAGTGGCTCCAACACGCTGAAGGCCCGTTATTTGAACCGGTTGGGGATCGGGCAGGACGTGGGTAGCGAGGTAAAGGCCAAGATCGAGGAATACGGATTGGCCGATCGCGTTCACATGGTCGGCTTTATGACGAACATTGCGCAGGCCTACGCTTGCATGGACGTGCTATGCTTTCCGTCGCACTACGATGCGCCTGGTCGCCCGATCTTCGAGGCTGCCTTTCTCAGGGTTCCCAGCATTGCCGCGGTCAGGAAGCCGCTGGAGGACACGTTGGTCCACGGCGTGACCGGGTTGGCAGTTCCGCCGGACGAT
>JACDEQ010000244.1 GCA_013816225.1 Armatimonadota bacterium
CCTCTATAAAGAGCTTCGCTTTGTCTTGGTTCAGATGAACGGGGTCGCTTGCCTTTGCCTTCGGGGGATCCGTCTTTGCGGCTACGTTTTGCTCGATCAGCCCTTCCTTCCAAGCGCGGTTCAGAGCGGTTCTAAGCGTTCCGCGGATGTTTCGAACCGAATCAGTCGAAAGCCCAGATTCCTCCTTATTCTTTAGGAGGTCGCGAACTCGCGCAGCCGTAAGCTTTGGAAGAGGGATATGCCCAATGGCGGGTACAAGGTGAACTCGTTTTACCCATTCGTGCATTTTGTAGGTTTTTGGCTCTTTACTTGGCTTGATAAACGAATCGAGCCAGTGGGTGAGCCACTCGTTGACGGTCATGGCGGGCCCGGCGGGAATGAAGCCGCCTTTATCGCGCTTTAACCTGTACTCTTGGGCCCTAGTAACGACTTCTTCGCGTGTGCGCCCGTAGAATGCCTTTCGTTTGGCCCCTTCCGGTCCGTAACCGATGACGACTCTCGCCCACCAGGTTCCGTCCTTGCGCTTCGAAACCGTGTATCCATCCTTCCGTCGTTTCAGCATACCATAAAGTATACCATACTGGACATAACATTATGGTATACGATGCACGAATATGTACTGAAGTCCCTACTATTTGAACTCAAATGGACGATTATGAACAATGGACCAACCAACTTCTAAGCAGTAGGTCACAGGTTCGAGTCCTGTCCGGGGCGCCACCGACTCGACCGACGACTGCCGACTGGAACCTAGGCGGTGTCTTGCGACGGAGCAGCCCGCCCAGGCTCGATTTCCAGGAACGTAACGGCCCGCAAAAATATGTCGGCGTTTTCTCGAACAAATCAGGCAAAAAGCGTGTCTAACGGGTGTATAGTTTCCCGGCTTGGCCCGGAGTATATCTGGGCCGGCAGCAATATTAGGAGGTCTTTCTAAAAATTGACTAAATTACGAAAGGGTTTTACCCTCATTGAACTCTTGGTGGTAATCGCAATCATCGCGATCTTGGCCGCCATCCTGTTCCCCGTTTTCGCTCAGGCGAAGGAAGCTGCAAAGAAGACTTCCTGCATCGCGAACTCGAACCAGCTCAGCAAAGCCGTCATGATGTACATGGGCGACAACGACGATTACGTACCCATGATGGAGAGCCCGGTCGATACCACGACCCCAATGACGTCGGCAGCTTGGCCCTATCTCATCTCGGGTTACATCAACAGCTGGCAGGTTATACGCTGCCCATCCGACCCCAATGCAAACGACCGCTCTCTCAGCGTCGACCTCAACGGCAATCCCCTGCCACAGAATGTTACTTCTGACCAGAAGCACCGCGCTTGGTCCTATCGTACCGACTACGGTACGAACTTCCAGTTCCTTCACCCCCTAGTCATCGTCGGCAGCGAGACCATCCAGGTCGTTATCAATAGCTCCCGAGTCGGCTCCCCTGGCCAGACCATCCTCTACACGGAAGCGGTGTGGGATCGAAACGCCAGTGGACAAGTGCAGGGCGGCGGTAACTATGGCGACGACGCGCCTTGTTTCAAGGATGCCAACAACAACGAACTCCGACCCTTCCCGCAGGGAACCACTAACTTCTATTGGTTCGGCGGTTGGGACCCGGACACGCCTCTCGTATGGAATGTCTTCGGTGGCGCGTGGCCCTGGCACATGGGCAAGAACCGCGGCGTGGACACTTACAAGCGCCGCAACGAAGGCATCGTCGTGACAAGCTTCATGGACGGCCACACCAAGGCCCTCAAGATGGACGCGGTCTCTGCCGGTTGCCAAGTTCTACAGAACTCGGGTGGCCGCGCATTCGACCTCGACGCCTACCTTTGGGACTTGAACTAGGTTAGAAACATGTCATACGGCAAGCAACAGCAACAATCCGTCTCCAAGCCCCTGCTCATCGCGCTCATCGTCGTCGCCGTTATCGGCGCGATCATGTTCGCGAAAAATATGGGCGGCGGCGGCACTGAGGAGAAGGTCGGCGGAGTTCCCCCGGTGCCTGCAGGCCTAGAGCCTGCTTCGCCGAAACCGGGTGAACCGACGCCGATAGACATGGGCTCAAGGCCCAAATAACCGCACTGCAGTCGAGAAGAGACCGGACTTCGTCTGGTCTCTTTTTCTTATTAAACCATGCGCATGTTCCCGCATTTGCCTGTATACTGAAGGTCGCAGCATCGACAACCTCAGTCGATGTGCGGCAATACTATCTACAATAAAGGTGTTCAATTATGAGAATGCGCAACCGAGCTTTTACGCTCATCGAGCTGCTCGTCGTCATCGCGATCATAGCGATCCTGGCAGCGATCTTGTTCCCCGTTTTCGCCCAAGCTAAAGAGGCCGCTAAGAAGACTCACTGCTTGGCCCAGTCGAATCAAGTCGCCAAGGCCGTGCTCATGTACATCAGCGACAACGACACGTACGTGCCCCCAATGATGTACAAGTTCGGAACAGGCAACAACAACGCTCTGGATCCGACGAACAGCGTGTGGCATGTGGCCACCAAGGCGTATCGGAACAGCTGGCAGGCCCTGCGATGCCCATCCGATCCTAACGCTAACGACAGGGCACTGACGGTTAACCCCGAGACGGATCTGCCTATCGATCCTACAAACACGCAGGCGAAGGAGTTCTGCTGGGCAATGAGGGCGAACTACGCCTACAACTACCAGTTCATGTCGCCGATGTGCGTCGTCCCGCCCGACTCGGGATACGGCCGGCCGTATCCGATCAACGAATCCAGGATTGGGCAGACTGGGGCAACGATTCTTTGCGTCGAGTCGGTCTGGCAAAGAAACTCCGCCGGCAATGTGATCGGTGGTGGCAGCCGCTCCGCCGATCCGCCCAGCCTCTACAACCCTGACGGCTCTACCGCCATTCCGTACCCGCCCGGTACCATTACCTTTTGGTATCACGGCGGTTGGCGCCCTGACCAGCCGCTGTCCTTTATCGTCTTCGGACGAGCTTGGCCGTGGCACATGGGCAAAAACCGCGGTTTGGATACGCAGAAGCGCCGCAACGAAGGCCTGGTCTGCACAACCTTCATCGACGGTCACAGCAAGGCCCTAAAGATCGATCAACTTTCTGCGGGTTGCCAGGTGCTACCGCAGTCCAGTGGCCGAATCTTCGATCACGACGCGTACCTCTGGGACCTCCAGTAAGAACCAACCCCGGAAGCCCCGGTCCTCTTCGGATGGCCGGGGCTCTTTTTTAGACCGGAGACTGGAGGCAGCAGACAATGGGACCGAAGAAGCTGGCAAGCGCCTTGCAGGATGCGGATAAGCCAGTTCGCGCCTAGCCACTGACTACCTGATGAGCGTCAGCCTCCACTCTCTGGTATCCAGTCTTCAGTTCAAGAGACTCTCGAGTCCGACAATCAGGCCCTCGCGGCCTTGAAAGGCCCTCAGCGCGAATAGGACGCCGCCCATGAAGCTGCTGCGGTCCATGCTGTCGTGGCGGATCGTGAGAACCTCGCCGGTGCCGCCGAAGATCACCATCTGGTGAGCAAGCAACCCCGGAAGGCGCACGGAGTGGATCGGAGTCTCGCCGATCGCACCCCCTCGCACCCCCTCGACCCTTATCATGTCGCTTCGGCCCTTGTCGGGCCTTCTCAAGCGGTGGGCGGCGATTAGCTCGGCCGTCCGAGTCGCCGTGCCGCTCGGGGCGTCCGCCTTTTTCTCGTGATGCAGCTCGATGATCTCGCACTCCGGCATGTATTTGGCAGCCTCCGAGGCGAACTTCATCATCAGGACGGCGCCGATTGCGAAGTTGGGGATGTACAGGGCGGGCACACCCCTTTCCTCGGAGGACTTGCGGAGTTGGGAAAGCTCCGGCGCGCTGAGGCCGCTGGTGCCGATG
>JACDEQ010000245.1 GCA_013816225.1 Armatimonadota bacterium
TGTTGCGTAAATCGCGTTTTCCTCGCGAACGGACAGAATGAGTTTGCTCAACATCCTGGAAATGCGTTCAATCAGTTCATCAGTTCCCCTTGTGTCGATGCCATAGAGATCTTTGCATAAATATAACTGCGCGTTCAGTTCCGAAAGGGAACCCAGCGCGAGGCGGGAAAACTGACGAATCTCCTGCGCGGAGCCTCGACCCTGACCCCTCAGCGATATTCGACGGAATTGAAACGGCGCAACGCCTCAATTGTTGGCCGAGCGCGTACTTCTCCTCGTTTGGAAGCTCCGAAATCACACCGTACGTCACCTTGATGAGTTCGATCGAAACTTTCCAAACGTCGAGTTCGCGATAGTTTCGAAAAGACATTAGAGTGTTCTCCCTTCGGCAGTCGGCAGTCGGCAGTCGGCAGTCGTCAGTCGACTATCTCGATGCCCATGCTCCGGGCGGTACCGGCCATCACGCGCATCGCTTGCTCGATGTCCTTGGTGTTCAGGTCGTCCATCTTGGCCTTTGCCACTTCTGCGAGCTGGGCTCTTGTAAGGCTGCCCACTTTTTCTTTTAGCGGGTTGCCGCTGCCTTTCTCGACGCCGGCTGCCTTGCGTATGAGATCGCTCGCCAGGGGCGACTTCACGATAAAACTGTACGAGCGGTCCTCGTAGACGCTTATGGCGACAGGCAGCGTGCTGCCGATCTTATCCATCGTCATCTCGTTGAACTTCTTGATGAACTCCATCATGTTGATGCCTGCCTGGCCGAGCGCAGGGCCGATCGGGGGCGCAGGGGTCGCCTTGCCCGCCGGGATGTTTAGTTTGATATTGCTTGTGACCTTCTTTGCCATTTCTCTTATCTATGCCTTTTCAACGTGCTGAAAATCCAACTCGACCGGCGTGTCGCGGCCAAAAATCGTGATGAGCACCTTCACCTTCTCGCGCTCGGGGATTACTTCTTCGATTTTGCCGGTGAAGTCCATGAACGGGCCCTCCGCAACGCGCACGAGGTCGCCGCGACTCCAGACTACCTTCGGCTTGTCCATGCTCTCGTCGAGGCGCTGTTGGATACCGCGGATCTCGCCGTCCGTCATTGGGACCGGGCGGTTACCGCTGCTCACAAACCCGGTGACGCCGCTCGTCGTCTTTATGAGCCGCTGCGACTCTTCCGTCAGCGTCATCCTGACGAGGATGTAGCCGGGGAAGACCTTGCGCATGATAGTGCGGCGCTTGCCTTCGCGATTCTGCACGGATTGCTCCGTAGGGATCAGCACCTCGAAGATCTCGAGGTCCCACAGGCCTTCGACCATCGCTCTGCGCTGGAGGATCGAGGAGACCTTGTTTTCGTGTCCGGAGATCGTGTGGACGGCGTACCAGTTGCTCAGCATCCGCTAAACCTTTCCTTGCTCCATCAGGCGGATGATGAGGTGAACGATCTCGCCAGCAATGTACAGGTACAAAACGAACAGAACGCAGACGAAAAGGACCGCGCTCGTGAGCCGAAGGGTTTCGGCCTTGGTGGGCCAGATTACGCGGCGCATCTCGATACCGACTTCTTTGAAGAAGTGGCTCACGCCTTTCTTCATGCTCGGTACCGGAACGCGCCCGCCTGGGCCCAAAGAGTCGTTTGGTTTGCTCGCCATTTGTCGAGGTACTCATGTTCCCGGGCTGTCGCCAAAAGGGGGAACGCCTCAAATGATACTCTTTGTGCGACTTTCAGCGCAAGTGCTACGTCTTGTCGCGCCTATGCGGGTGCGAGCATATCGTCAAGGGAAGTGACGTCGCGTCGGTAGGGGCGGCTGAGGGCGAGTATAACGAGGTAAGCAACGCACGAGACGACCCAGGAGGCCGGCCGTGTTTCCACGGCTGCCCACGGCAGCCCGCCCAGGAAACCGTTCACCCAGTCGATCCAGCCCGCGAACGGGCCGGAGATCAGCACGTCGAACCCGCGTCCTACGTCTTGCGATATCGAGTCTGCCAGCTGGCCAAGAGCAGTTCCCAAGTAGATCATCGGTACGGCGAGCGCGGTAAGGACGTTGGCCACCGGCGCGACAAGAGATAGCGATCCGAAATGCGCGGCGGTGAGCGGCGCACTTACGATCTGGGCAACGAGGCTCGTAATGAAGACCGCTGCTACTGCCTGGAGAACGAATCTCCACCCTGGGGATGGCACGCTCTTGTCGATGGCGTGGCGCGTCCTTTCGAACGCCGGCGGGACGAACAGCGCTAAGCCCAGCACCGTTACAAAGCTTAGTTGGAAACCCGCGTCGAACAGTGAACCTGGCTCGAGCAGCAGGTACACTATCGCGGTTAGCCCCAGCGTTGATAGCACGTCGGGCGAGCGGTGGAACAGGAACGCCCCGAGGTAGATAACCGCCATGATCGTCGCCCTCATGACCGGCGGCCTGCCGCCTACTGCGTCGGCATAGGCAAGCAAGAGCGCGAGCGCTGCACCAATCTGCAGACCTCGCGATATCGGGAGGTGCGACAACAGGAACATGAGCACGCCTGCGAGGAGCAGAACATTGAAGCCGCTCGTCGCGAGGAGATGAAGCGTTCCGGACCGCCGCATGTTCTCGGCGACTTCGCGATCTACCAGGTCTTGCTGCCCAGCCACAATGCCCATCGCCATCGCAGCGTGGCGCTCGGGAAGATTGCGCTTGAGGCGCGACCACATGTCCGTTCGCCACACCGACCCCCAGTTCGCGGGACCCGCGCCAGGAGCTAGCACCTCTAAGCCGCCATCCCAGACCACGCTCATTCTCTGGTGGATGCCACGGCGTGCCCAATAAACCGCCGACCGCTCACCGATATTCGCGACCTTTCCCTTCACTCGAACCCAATCGCCAGCCATAAGGAGCCTTTGCGGCCGCTCGTACAGGAGCAAGTTGCGGTCCCCAATATCGAGAATCGCCCGCTGGTACTTCTGCGCCAGGTTCGGCGTCGAGACGATTCTTCCGACGACCGTTTGCTCGACAGTCGGTAACGGCGGCGGCGGGTCAGAAGTGAACGCGGTGCGCAGAAAGCCGATCGCGAAGAGTGCCGCACCCAGGAGCAGCCATCTTCGCGCGATGAACGCCGCGGGCGCAAGAAGCAAAATGGCAAGCGGGAACATCGGCGCGACAAGTCCGACAATCAGGAAAGACACAGTAGCGAGGAGAGGCCTTCCCGTGATATGCCGGTACCGGCGGTCGAAATCGACCCACATGAGGATTACCGTTTCTTGCGCTTCGACATCGCCTTCAGCTTGCCGAGGGACTGCTTGGCGATCTCGAGCTCCGGCGTGCTGACTTCCAAATGGAGCGGTTCGGCCTCCGCTGACGCGGGTTCCGAAGATTCGTGAAGCGTCCTCTTGATCGGGCGATTGCCGAATCGAACGTCTTTGAACAAGGCCGTTCCTGCCAACTCATTCAAGCGATCCAGTATCTCTCGCTTCCTCATGGTGAGCTCTTGCACCCAAGAGGCACCGGACACCGCCACCCACAGTGTGCCGTTCTCGAAGCGTTCAGGCGAGCTTTTGCACGCCAGTTGCTTTCCCACGAACTCCTCCCACCGGCGGCTTGTGACCTGAGCATGCAGCCGGCGGATGACTTCCGGACGCGCGATGGCCTCCGGCAGCAGATCCGATAGCAAATGGAGGTCCGCCTTTCTCATTGCTCTGTTATTGTTCCCTGAGAAACCTCAAATACCTTTGCCCCCGAGCGCACTTCCGGCAAAATTTGGTGGATATCGGTCGCAGTGATGACCACCTGGCCGAGGTTGCCCGATACCGACATGACGAGGTTGCGACGCCTTTGATCGAGGTCACTCATGATGTCGTCGAGTAAGACGATCGGCATGATTCGCATCTTGTTCCTCCAGTAG
>JACDEQ010000246.1 GCA_013816225.1 Armatimonadota bacterium
GATCACGAAGCCGGAATCGTCGGCAAGGGAGTTCAGGATGCCGGCGTGGTCCCCGGGCGATTATCGAATCGTCAACTTCGGCCGGCGGCTCAAGAACGTGCGTTTCAGCCTCGAGGGAAAGTATGTAGACGGGGCAAAAATGAGCGCCGACCCGAACGTATGGTTTGTCACAACTGGAGCCGACACGGTCTCCTATACCGTTCCTGCCGGTGATCCGGGGATATTCAGCGAGAACCTGAGGGTGACAGAGCAAGAAGTGTTCGTTCACGGCCCGGCCGTTTTCGGCTACTTCGTCGATCACACGCTGGAGTCCCACGAGCTCAGCGTGGCCTTGCATCCCGACCAGAAGGCAACCATCGAGTGTTCACTCGCCCAGAAGTCTCAGAGCCCGGGCCGTGTCGTGTTTACAGCGCCAGATTACGACTCACTCATCGATGCTCCACTCGTGATGGGATCCAACCTCAGGGTCAAGGAGTTTCTTGCGCACGGCAAACCGCACAGGCTTGTGGCGTTTGGCAGGGCCGGCAATGTCGATCTGGACGGGTTCGCCGACGTAGGAGCCAAAATTGCGAGCCAATGTTACTCTCTTTTTGGGGAGATTCCTCCTAAAAGGTACATATATCTGTACGATTTCGGTGGGCCAGGCGGCGGTCTCGAGCACGCCGATTCAGCGCGGATGGCGATGTGGCCCGGGCTGACGCCGCGGAACGCATCGACGTATATCGCACACGAGTATTTCCACCTTTACAACGTAAAACGCATTCGGGCCAAACCACTCGGGCCTTTCGACTACACGAAGCCGGCCATTACCGGAAGTCTTTGGTGGCTGGAAGGGGTGACGGATTACTACGCAGAGGTATTGACCCATCGAGCCGGATTGCAGTCGAGGGAAAGCCTTTTGGACACATTGAGCGACGAGACTCGCTCACTGAAACGTGACCCTGCTCGCCTCAAAACGTCCGCGGATGAGTCGAGTCGGCGAGTGTGGGATGCGGACAATAGTGTAGGTTTTGGCATAGACTATTATCAAAAGGGCAAGCTTATCGGCTGGTGCCTCGATTTGGCGATTCGCGCTGAAAGCCAGAATAAGAAGTCGCTCGACGACGTGATGGCCACTCTGTACAATGAATGCAAGGGTGGTAAACCCGGATTCTCGGAAGGCAGGATCCGCGAGCTCGCTGTCCAGTTCGGAGGCGAGGCAATCGGGCCAATCTACGACCGATGCGTGCTCCAAGCGGTCGAACTGCCGATCGAAGAGCTGTTACCCAAGGTCGGTCTGCAGTGGCAAGACGGCAAGGTCAAGGTAAACGCGGAGGCTTCAGAGACGGCAAGAGCAATCGGCATAAACTGGCCGATGCCCGTGAAACCAAACTAGTCCGAGGTGATATGCAGGAATGACTTGAGGTCGTTCTCGTTGACCGCGGGTTCGCCAGGGCTGACGTTATTCAACTTGCCTGAGACCATCCACTTCTCGAGTTCGTCGACTTGGCTGAACAGGTGATCGAACGAGTCCACAACGAACAATAGGGGCTGGTAGTGGTCGATCTCGAAATACTGGTTCACCACCCATTCGAGCTGGAACGGATAGCGCTGCACTTCCGGCGACTCGATGCAATATTCGATTTCGCCGAACGAGCTGAGTAGGCCGCTCCCGTAAACTTTCACGGAGCCATTCTTCCCTCGCATCAAGCCGAATTCGACGGTGAACCAGAAGAAGCGCGCCATCGCCTTGATAATGCTTTCGACGCTCCGCAACCTGTCCTGAGGGTCCCCGATTCCGGCGGCGTGCTCGGCGGCAGCCTTCGCAGCTTCGCCGAAACGGACAAGTACATCCGAAAACTGCCGGTCCGTATGCATCGGTACGTGGCCGGCCACATCGTGGAAAATGTCCGGTTCCGGCAGATAGTCGAGGCTTTCACCGTCGCGGATCGTGATGGTTGTCGGAAACTCGCGGTTACGCAGGCAGTCGAAAAAGAGATAGGCGGGGATGTAACCGCTAACCGCCTTCGCTTTGAAGCCGCTCAACGGGCTCAGGAACTTGTTGATGTCTTCGAGGCGAGGGATACCGTCCGGATCGAGGGCGAGGTTCAGCACGCCTTCGAGGAACTTCTCGTTCGCGTATTTTTCCCAACGCGGCTTCATGCGCTCGTACAGTCTGCGCCATGTCTCCTGATTCTCTTCGCTGTAAAGCTCGTACGGCTGGCGGATGAAAAGCTCGCCGTGAGCCTGGGCGTCCTCGATGAACGCAGCGTGTTGGGTTGTCAGGCCGGTACTCTTCGTGTCCATACCTCTCATACATTATGACGAAGAATCCCGCTACCAAAGGTCCCCGATTTAAGTGGGCGTGGACATTGCCTAACTGCCCGAAGCCGTTCAGCGCACTGTGACCGGCACGACCAAAAAAGCGCATATGGAGATCGAGTTCCTCAAGGAGTGCCTGGGAAACTTGCCCCGGGCTCCGGGCGAAAAAGCAGCCATGATCCGCGCTCGGAGCGTCAAGGCACCTGCTCTGCGTTGCTGCAAGCTGCTGGCTACGAGACGCCCGTTGGGTTTCGAGACGCTCAACGCGGAGGAGCGGCAGGCCCCAAGTGTCTAATTTTTGGGCGCAGTTCACAAGTACCGCCTTCACGAACCAAAACGCTTTGACAGATATTGAAAACAAATAGGAGGAAAGCACAGTGACACAGATCGAGAGATATATCGTCGCCCTCTTTGACACGGGTGACGCTCATGGCTGGACTGCTGGCCGTGATCCCGGCTCCTGCCCGGACATTTGGCGCGGACCCGCCTGTGGCACCAAGCCACGCCAGGGTGGTCATTTCGATATGTATGGAGCCTCATGCCAGGTGTGGTTTGGCGGGACATTTCGACCGACGAGGATAGATTCACGGTCGAGTGCTGGAATAAAGAGAACAACCAGTGGGCGCCCTACGAAGCGATTACGGTCGGACCCGACGCCGTCATGACGTTCGTATATCTATCGCCTGGGAGCAGCCGCTTTCGGGCTAGGGCCTTCCAACGCGTTCGGCGTGTCTTCGGGAGTAGTTGGCCCGCTGGAACACCTCCTGCGGCGGAGGAGGAAACGGACTCCCCGGCGAAGTCGGCATCGGATAAAAGTCTCCTCTATTTGGCTCCGGCGATGAAGTCGGCCACGTCTTTGTACATCTTCTCGCGCGACGCTTTCTCGATGTACATCATATGGCCGGCCGGATAACACTGCCACGAGATATTGGCCATTTGCTTGACGCCCAAATCCATGTGGTTCACCGTGAATCGGGTCGCGAAATAGGGACAGGCCAGGTCGTACCAGCCGAAGCAGAGCATGACCTTCATGTGCGGGTTCTTATTCATGGCTTGGCGCAGGCTGTCGCTCGTGTCGAGGTAGCCACCCTCCCCGTCCGGCCAAGAGAAGTTATCTTCGTTCCAGATCCGGTACTTCAGATCGGAGACGTAGCCTAGTTCGCGCACCAGGTAATCGGTAATGCACGAATAGAACACCGGCGTCACGGCGACGCCGCTGGCGTCGTACTCGGGTCCGTTGCCGGCCTCGTTCGCGTCTGTGCCTGTAAGCCTGGCGTCGTAGCGCCCGGTCGTCAGTCCTTCGTCACGCAACAGTTCCTTGAAAAAACGGAACTCCGGAACTCGCAGATGCGACTGCAGGATGTATCGTTCTTTTAGCCCGGTCAGGTCCGCCATTCGCCGCGCTATCTGCGTTCGCTCCGCCTCGGTAAGCTCCGACCCGCGTAGCAGGGCGTTAGCATATTCGCCTGCCGCGAAGCGCTCCGCCTCGGCAATAACCTTCTCCACCGGCTGGGCCAAGCGTTCTGATGCGAGCTTCTTGTGGTACCAGGCAA
>JACDEQ010000247.1 GCA_013816225.1 Armatimonadota bacterium
GTTGGGGGAACTGGCGCGCGATTGCGCGATCCGCCGCCGCCGCAGCACCTGCGTGAGGGCCACGGCTGCGATCAGCCCAATGATCGGGAAGAGAGCGCTCATTTCCGGCAACGGCGCCAGGGTGGCCTGGAAAGCGACCGGCAAAACGTCGCCCGAAACGGCGCCGATCGAGATAAAATTGTAGTTTGTGAAGTTCGCTATGTCGAGGAACACCAAATCGGACGAACTGTCGTAAACTCCGCCGATTTGTGAGCCGGGGTCGCCGAGGGCGGACGAGCCCCAGATCACAAAAGTGTCATTAGAGCCACTCTGCACGCTCCCGATCTGGACCTTCCCGTCGGTGAAGCCCTGGGCCAGAATCGAGCTCACATCGAGCTGAATAAATTGCGTCGGGAACCAGCCGTTGCCTTGTAATTCGTGATCGTCCGGTCCGACGACACCGAGGCCCGTTTCATCGGCGCCTTGGTTCTTGTAGTAAAGACCAAGCGGCGTGTTCGAAGGCCACCCGACGGTGTAACATTGGCGGTAAAGGAATAGCCCGAGGAAACGAAAGTTGCGCTGGTCGAACCGACGGCGCCTTCAAGCCCATTCGGATTCAAGTTCCAGGTGACCACGGTGGCCCAGGCAGACGATCCGGCAAAAGCGCATATGACAGCCAATGCAGCGAATGCTTTCCCGAACCGGCGTGAAGGAGATCGTTTCATGGGGAATTACTGAAGTCGCTTTTTACTTGGTTTTGTCGCCCGCTGACAAGCCTTTTCTGCGTGGTTTCAACATCGTCCGGCGCGGGCACGAGATCACGCTCGAGGAAGAGCAGCCCTTCCATTAAAACTCTCTTCGCGGGGCCGGACTCAGCTTCCTCGCAGGCATCCGGCAGTGATGTCGGTGACAGGAAAGTTCGGGCCAGCTTCCACACGCCAGAAACGCATACGGCCGTCCCCCTTTCGAAGGACGGCCGTCATATTTTTCAACGGGATGTCAGCTCAGCAGCGGATCTTTCGCAATCTGTGCTCCACGTCGTCGCCGCAGCAATTGTGTCGAACCGATCGCAATGAACAGGCCCACAATCGGGAAAAATGCGCTCATTTCCGGAACGGGCGTCATGCTGTTAACGAGCGACCATTCCTCAAACCCGCCCTCTGTCATGCCGTCTGCCGCCGATTGATCACCAAAGCGGCTAAACATGTAGATGTAATCGGTGTCACTCGCCCCGGCGAAAGCCGATACCGGGATGTACGCCAGCATGTCGCCGGAGCCGCTGCCGTTGTTCCGTGAGGCGTCGAGCAACACGTAGCTGTCGCCCGCGCCGTCGAGGCTCCAGCGCAACGTACCGAGCGATCCGACGTCGGTGGTCGTCTTGCTGCCGATGGGCGAGGTGTAAAATTCAAGTCGATCAAGGGAGATGAGCGACTGATTGCCGCCTGGTTCGTTTACATCCAACAGGAGTTGGAAGTACTGCGTGCCGTTGAGCGTTACCGCCGTCGCTTGCAAATCCGAAAACTGGATGTCGTGCGTCCAGATACCGGCCATGTCGTCGAAAGGCGTCCCGCCCGAGGTATTATATCCTTGCTCCGTGCCATCAGCCTGGACTCGAAGGAAGGGCTCGATCACCCCGGTGCCGGTAGGTTGCTGTGGCGTCCAATTGAATTGAGCGCCATTTGCCGTCCCGCTGTCACCCGTGACGAGGTCGATCACAGTGGCCTGAGCCGTGATGCCAAATGCCGCAAGGGTGGCCGCCAAAAGGCCGGCCGCGATGAATTTTGAAGTTAGTTTTTTCATTTTGGATAACGATGCTGTCATGAGTCCCCGCCTTGAAAAACCATAATGCTCATAAATGAGACTCGTTGCCTACAAAATTCTTTGCGTGCGCGACGCTTTTCTCAAATTTATTCTTCTTCTCCCATGGGAAGCTCCTCGACGAACAAACTTTTATCCCCCGGATCGCCTGTCTGGCATGCAACTCGCTAAGCCGTGCCACGCGGAGTAAATATTCTGCTAATCGCCCTTCGGAGCCGCAAAATGCGCCGCATTTCGGTGCCCGGTCGTCTCGACAGCAACGCTTGGACCTCCGCGCCTACCGTTGCGCCTCGCGCTGCAATCGAAGGTTGCGCAGGAGACCGGCGATCAAGATGGCTCCGAGAAAAATTGGGCGGCCGCGGTCGAAAAAGCCGGATCGAACCGGGCGGAACTCGAAGTTTTGCAAGGACTCGCTTCGCGGTGGCATTGGACCGACAAAGCCGCGGCCGTGCTCTGGCTGGTGACCGATGACCCGCAAGCGCGTCGGCCGGCCTTGCAATCGCTGTTCCATACTTCCGCCAAACCCGGGACACTCTTGGGCTTTATCGGAGCCTGCTCCGCTACGCAAAGGCGGAGCCGGACAACCTCGCGGTGCAAAACAACATCGCGCAACTCTCCCTGCTTTTAGGCGCGGAACCCGCCAAGGCCCGCGCTGCCCCCCGGCAACTGCATGAGAAAGAACCGCAAAATGCAGCTTTCGCCTCCACCTATGCGTTCGCTCTTTACCAGAGCGGCGATGCGCCAGGCGCAGCCACCGTGATGAAAGGGCTGTCGTCCGAGCAACTGCGCGATCCCGCTGTTGCCGCCTACTACGTGATCATCCTGGCTCGCATCAACAACAGCCATGACGCGAGGCGCTATCTTGAACTGGGTCGCGAAGCGAGACTCTTGCCGGAAGAGGAAAACCTGCTCCATCGCGCTCAAAAAGAGTTGACTAAACGATAGTCTCGGACCGAAGCGCTCCTTCGTTTTATCCCGCTGCCCGGTTATTTGATCTTTTCATCAGCTGGCTTGCTAAATTCTTTCCTCTGCGACTTGTCGGCGAGCGCAAGTTCGTTACCTTGGGTCTCCCGCGCGCCGGGCAGTCGCCCCGTGGGTGTCTCCTTTTATGAATACTGGTAATATTGTCCAAGTCATTGGTCCCGTCGTGGACGTGGATTTCGCCGACGCCGGAAAACTACCCGGCATCTACAACGCGCTCGAGATTGAGTACGAGGTGAACGGCAATCCGACCAAGCTCACCCTCGAAGTGCAGCAGCATCTCGGGGAAAGCTGGGTCCGCTCGATCGCGATGTCGTCCACCGAAGGTTTGAAGCGCGGAATGCCCGTGACCGACACCGGTGGTCCGATCACCGTGCCAGTGGGAGAGGGGACCCTTGGTCGCATCTTCAACGTGACCGGTGAGCCGGTCGACAATCGCGGCCCGGTTTCTTTTACCAAGCGCTACCCGATTCATCGCAAGGCGCCGGAATTGACCGAGCAGGACGTGCAGGCCAACATCCTTGAGACCGGCATCAAGGTGATCGATTTGATCTGTCCCTTCACCAAGGGCGGCAAGGTCGGCGCGTTCGGCGGCGCGGGCGTCGGCAAGACGGTCGTCATTCTCGAGCTGATCAACAACATCGCGAAAAACCACGGCGGTTTCTCCGTCTTCGCCGGTGTGGGCGAGCGCTCGCGTGAAGGCAACGATCTTTACACTGAAATGAGCGAAGCCGGCGTCATCGATCAGAAGGACCTGAGCAAATCGAAGGTGGCGCTGGTTTACGGCCAGATGAACGAGCCGCCCGGCGCGCGTCTTCGCGTCGCACTCAGCGCGCTCGCCATGACGGAATACTTTCGCGACGAACGCAACCAGGACGTGCTCCTTTTCATCGACAACATCTTTCGCTTCTCACAGGCCGGCGCGGAAGTTTCGGCATTGTTGGGCCGAACCCCGAGCGCGGTCGGTTATCAGCCGACCCTCGCGGCCGAGATGGGCGATCTCCAGGAACGCATCACCTCGACTAACAAAGGCTCGATCACGTCGGTGCAGGCGGTTTACGTCCCGGCGGACGAT
>JACDEQ010000248.1 GCA_013816225.1 Armatimonadota bacterium
ACGCTTGTCCACGCGAAGGATGATGTCGGTGAACCCCTCAGTGTGCTCTTCGCCGCCCATCACCAGCTTCTCGTCGGCAGCGCTAACCTCAACATCGGCATCGCCGTTGTCATGAACCTTTAGCACCTTCTGGGTCACGGTCATCGATGCATCGCCCTGACCTTGTTCCATTTCGAGCTTCGCGACCACTTTGTAGGAGTCTTTCTCGTCGACCTTGTACTTGCGGTCAATAGTAAAGGTGTCTTGCGCGCCAAATAATGCGACAAAGAGCGCTATCGTTGCGATTGAGATAATTCTTTTCATTTCTTGTCCCTCACTTTGGACACATCGAACTTGACAGTGGCCTTTCCGAGTTCCTCACCTTCCGTGGCGACCGTTCCCTCGGCTTTGACGAGTTTCCCCGTCTCCGTGTTGAAATAAGCGGTGTATTCGAAGGAGCTCGAAACGTCGTCCTTGGGGGTCCCTTTCATCGTGACCCTTACCTTCGCAACGTGCTCTTCGTACAGCATCCCCGTTGCGATCAGCGTTCCTTCGCCCTCGAACCTCGATTCGGCTGACGAGGACCATGTCATCGGAAACGCCTTGCCGATCTCGGCTTCCTTGCCAGGCAGCATGAACGCAGCCAAAACAAACCCGAGCGGATCCCCTTCGTCGTTGAGGTCGAAAGCCTTGGGCAGGCCCAAGGCGCCATGGTCAGTCGTAAACGGCTTCGGCAGCTCTTCGGCATCCTGGGCCTCGTCTCCGAAGCTCATCTTGACCACTCTGTATTCGGTTTCGACCTTTGCCTCGCCCTCGGCCGCGAGCTCTTTCGTGGTCCGAATGAACTCGCCTTCTACCTTCATCTCTGAAGGCATGTCGTCGCTCTTCATCGTGAACCAGGCTTTGTAAGCCTGTGACTCGCCCGCCTTGTAGGTACGCGAAAGCTTCACCTTCACCGGCGTCGGAGGTGCCTCCTGTGCCGGTGCAGGCTGCTGGCTTTGCACCGTGAGCATAGCGATAGCGACGAGGGCGTTCATTATCGGACGCGGGTACTCCTATCGACCTGGCCGCCGGCGTGCCCGCGGAAGGTCCGAGTGGGTGCGAATTCGCCGAGCTTGTGGCCGACCATGTTCTCGGTTACGTAGACTGGGATATGCTTGCGGCCGTCGTGCACAGCGAACGTGTGGCCGATCATCTCCGGAACGATCGTGCTCCGGCGAGACCATGTCTTCACGATATTCTTCTGCCCGGTAGCGTTCATGGCGTCCACCTTCTTGATCAGATGGTCGTCTATGAACGGCCCCTTCTTAACGCTTCGAGCCATTACTTGCTTCCTCTTCGTCGGACTATAAACTTGTCGGACTTCTTATTGCGACGGGTCTTGGTTCCCAGCGCCTTGTTGCCCCAGCGGTCGACTGGGCCCTTCTTGCGGCCGATCGGCGACTTCGCCTCACCGCCGCCGTGCGGGTGGTCGCGCGGGGTCATGGCGACGCCTCGAACATGCGGCCTCTTGCCGAGCCCACGGTTCTTGCCTGCCTTGCCGATCGATTCGTTCTCATGCTCGGCATTGCCGACTTCACCGATCGTCGCCTTGCACTCAGCGAAGATTCGCCGCATCTCACCACTCGGGAGGCGCACCGTAACGTAGCTGCCCTCCTTCGCCATGAGCTGGGCGAACATGCCTGCGGAGCGGACCATCTGTCCGCCTCGGCCCGGCTGCATTTCGATGTTGTGAATCCTCGTACCGAGCGGGATGTTCACCAGCGGCAGGCAGTTGCCCGGACGAATGTCGGCCTCGGGGCCGCTCATTACCATGTCGCCGACATTTAAGCCGTTCGCGGCGATGATGTACCGCTTCTCGCCGTCCACGTAGTAGAGCAGCGCGATGCGACTCGTCCTGTTCGGGTCGTATTCGATGTGCGCGACCTTGGCGGCGACGCCCACTTTATTGCGTTTGAAATCGATTTCTCTGTAGCGACGCTTGTTGCCGCCTCCGCGCCAATGGGCCGTCGTGCGACCGGTGTTGTTGCGGCCGCCGGACTTGCTCAGCTTCTTGACGAGCGACTTCTCGGGCTTCGTCCTTGTGACTTCGCTGTAATCCGAAGTCGCGGAGAACCTTCGGCCGGGTGATGTGGGCTTATGTTTCTTGACTGGCATCTTAAGCTCCGATGTCCTCGAGGATTTGGCCTTCGGCGAGCGTGATGATCGCCTTCTTCCGGTCCGCGCGGCGGCCCGTGGTCCGGAAGCCCGAACGCGCGGCTTTGCCGTGGACCGTAATCATGTTCACCTTCTCGACCTTGATATGGTCCTTTTCCTTCTTCTTACCTCGGTTGTAAATCACTTCGATCGCCTGGGCGACCTCGATGCGGTTGGCCTCGGGCGAGACGAAGAAGACGTACTTCCCGTCCTGTTTGAGAATCTCGCTCTTTTCGGTGAGGGCGGGCCTCAAAATGATTTGCTCGGCTGCGAGTTTCAAGCCCAGACCTCCTCGATGGCGCTCAGGGCATCCTTTGAAACCACGATCTTGTGGGCGATCAAGAGGTCGCGCGTGCTGAACGCTTGCGTCTTAACAGCATCAGCGCCGGCTTTGACTGAAGCCGGCGCGGTTCTTACTTCTATTTTCATGTCGTTCCCGTTGCGCATATTTCGGAAGCTCTTGTAGGTTGCTTCGTCGTACTGCGGGAGAATGACCAGGAGGCGCTTGGCCTCCGCTCCCGCCGCCTTCAACAGTGCGGCAGCGTCCTTGGTTTTGGGTGCGGCCATATGGATCGAATCCACTACGATCACGTCGCCCGCCTGGACTCTGGTGGCGAAAGCTGCCTTCGTGGCGAGGCGTCGCTCCTTCTTGTTGACCTTCTGTTCATAGCTGCGTGGCTTCACGGCGTGGGCCATGCCGCCGTGAGCATAGTGCGGAGCGCGGATCGAACCTTGCCGGGCCCGTCCCGTCTTCTTCTGCTTGTATGGCTTGCGTCCACCTCCGCGAGCTTCGCCGCGGGTCCTGACGCTTTGCGTCCCCTGCCGCTTGTTGGCTTGCTCGGCCAAGACGACGCGGTGCATCGTGGAGTTCTTGACTTCCTCGACGTTCAGCTTCTCAATCAGCTCGTTAACCGATGTGTCTTTCTTAGCCATTCTTGTAACCTGCCTTCAAAACCTTGACCAGGCAGCCGTTCGGGCCGGGAACGCTTCCGCTCACAAGGAGCAGGTTGCGCTCGGCGTCCACCTGAACGACTTTCAGACCACCCTGGGTCACTTGCTCGTGCCCCATATGGCCGGGGCCCTTCTTGCCCTTGAACACCCTAGCGGGGCCCGTGGCGCCGTTCGAAAGCGGCCGGCGGTGCGTCATGTACCCATGCGAAGAGTGCTGGCCATGGAAGTGGTGCCGCTTCATAACGCCTGCAAATCCCTTACCCTTGGAGATGCCCTCGACGCGGACCTTCTCGCCTGCCTCAAAAATGTCAACTCCGACGGTCTGCCCCGGCTCGACGGCGATGTCCTTTGAACGAAACTCTCGAAGGACTTTCAACGGTCCGGCGCCCGCCTTCTTCAGGTGGCCCGCCATCGGGAAAGTGACCTTGCGTACCTTCTGCTCTTCGTAGCCGACCTGGACTGCGGCGTAGCCGTCGGTCTCCTCGGTCTTGACCTGAGTAACGACGACGGGGCCTGCTTCGATGACGGTTACGGGGACCATCTTGCCCTGTTCGTTGAACAGGTGCGTCATTCCAATTTTTCTACCCAGTATTCCTGGAAGCATTACGTCCATTCTCCTTAGCCTCGTCCGCGCTCGGTTCACTCTTCGCGTTGCCCCTGTGACTTAGGGTCGCTCGAACCGCCGCTGTGAGGCGTTCATTCAGACTGCCG
>JACDEQ010000249.1:0-3038 GCA_013816225.1 Armatimonadota bacterium
CATTCCTTCCAGCCACCCGGTCGTCACCTGCAACATTCCGGGCATGGCCGCGTGGGGACAGACCCTCACCGCGGGATTCCGCTATCCCCAGCTGATGCTTGCTCCGGCGCAGCGAGAACTCGATGGCTTCGTAGCCCTGCTGGAGTCGCTGGGAATCACGGTGACGAGGCCGGACGCGATCAATCACAAGAAGCGGTTCAACACGCCCGAATGGTCCTCGCGCGGCTTCTGCAATACCTGTCCGCGCGACAGCATGCTGGTCATTGGCGACGAAATCATCGAAACGCCGATGGCGTGGCCTTGCCGGTACTTCGAAACGCATTCCTACCGACCGATTCTCAAGGACTATTTCCGGCGAGGCGCGCGCTGGACGTCGGCACCCAAGCCGCAGCTAACCGAAGAGCTGTTCGACCCGCACTTCCGGCTGCCAGAGAAGGGTGAGCCGATGCGCTACATTCTCACCGAGTTTGAGCCGGTATTCGACGCCGCGGACTTCTTCCGTTGCGGGCGGGATCTGTTCGTGACGCGCAGCAATGTCACGAACGCCTCAGGCATCGAATGGCTTCGGCGGCATCTCGGCGAAAATTATCGCATCCACGAGATCGAGAGCCGCTGCCCGAATCCAATGCACATCGACACGACCGTACTGCCGCTCGGCCCCGGCAAGCTGTTGATCAATCCCGAATACATCGACCCGGATCGACTGCCCGACATACTCAAGAAATGGGACATTCTGGTTGCGCCCGATCCCAATCCGATTACCGATCGCGTTCTCAATATTACCTCGCTGTGCGGCAAATGGCTCAGCATGAACATTTTGATGATCGATGAGAAACGCGTCATCGTCGATCCTCATCATACCAACATGATGCGCGCGATGGAGAAATGGGGATTGGAGCCGATCCCGTGCCCCTTCTTACACTATGCAGCATTCGGCGGCGCTTTCCACTGCGCTACCTTGGATGTACGTCGTCGCGGCACGCTCGAAAGCTATTTTTAGAATATCGCGTCGCGCGGGTTCCGGATTTCCGGAGCCAGGAAGCCAGTTTCAGGCTTTCATTGCCTAACGGCAAATCTTGCCAGGATGAAAAATGCAGCCGGACTAACCGCACGGACACTGAGCACCTTCTGGTGTGAATCGGCGTGGGGTCCCGATGCCGATCGGCACATTAAGCCATTTACATCGTTGATTTAGGTGGGGTCATTCCACCGCGCCGATTCACAGTCAAGGTCGTCGGCGCGCCATGATGATCAGAACTCATACCGAGAAGCGGTATGGAACAATCTCGTGGGACAGAGCTTAACAATAAGGAAGACGTCCACATTGGCCAGCATTCTTCGTGTTGAACAATTAGGATTGTCTCATTCTTTGCGCCCAAGAAAATTTTGCTTGGTAAATCAGTCGCCATTCCAACGGCGCCTCGCTCAACTCTTGCGAGGTGGGAGGATAAGCATGATGAGGAGTTTCACGTTAGCGGTTGCCGTAGCGTGCTGTACCGTCAGTATCGCGTTGGCAAAAGACATTGTTGCAACGGCGAAGGACGCTGGCCAGTTCGCCATCTTGCTTAAGGCCGCGGAGGCGGCAGGGATGACGAAAATCCTCCAGAGCCCCGGTCCATTTACGGTGTTCGCACCCACAGACGCGGCCTTCCAGGCATTGCCACCCGGCACTCTCGATCGCCTGATGAAACCCGAGAACAAGCAGGAGTTGGCAAAAATCCTCGGCTATCATGTCCTGACCGGTCGTCTGACATCAACGGATGTCTCAAAGGTCGTCGGTGATGCAAGCCAGAAGGCAGCAGCAGCCAGCTTGATCAATGCGCCGCTCACGCTCAGTAAGGGCGAGACCTGGTTGATGGTCAACGACGCTCGCATCGTTAAGAACGATGTCAACGCTGACAACGGTGTCGTCCAGGTTATCGACAAGGTGTTGATTCCGCCCATGCCGATCCAGCCGAAATTTTAGGGATCATGGATGATAGCGGTGGGCACCAGGGGAAGAAAGGTTTCAATCCGCTAAGTTCATTGCAACCCAAGCTTTAGTCGGCCCCACTCTTTGAGCGCACAAAAAAGATAAGGACGGAGAGATAGCATGGCGATTCACACCGCTTCCCGAATGGCACCGGATGCCGACCAGACGAGAACCGCGCTCGATCCTCAGGAATTAGGACGAACAGGCCTCACCGTGATGAGTGTCGGCGCCCGCGCGTTGTACTTTGCGCTCGCAATCATCTTCCTTTGGATCGGCGCGATGAAGTTCACGGATTATGAGGCATCGGGAATTGCGGGGTTTGTCATGAACAGCCCGATCGTAGGCTGGTGGCACGCGCTGCTCGGTGTGAAAGGCACTAGCATCATGCTCGGCATCTACGAGATCATCACCGGGCTCCTCCTGGCTGCGCGCGTGGTCTCGCCGACATGGTCGGCGTTGGGATCATTGATGAGTGTCGTGACTTACCTGATCACTCTCAGCTTCATGTTTACGACGCCGGGCGTAGCGGAGCCCTTGGCAGGCGGCTTTCCCGCGCTATCTGCGATGCCCGGACAATTTCTGGCCAAGGACATCGCGTTGCTTGCGATCTCGGTCTATTGCCTCGGCGAATCGCTGGCAGCGCGGGCAAACTTTTCAACCGACTACGCGCCGGCCATGCGGTCCCCGCGAGATGGAAAAGACACAACCGCGTCATGACCTCCGAACCAAAACCCGAGTCCTCTCTCGGCAAACCCCGCGCTGCTCAAAAGGCCACGGCGGGAAAGATGCAGACTCTTGATATGACGCGGCGCGAGCTGCTCGGCGCTGGAGCCGCGGCCGGGGTCATTTCAACGATCCCGCATTCCGTCGGCGCTGCACCCGGCGGAACAGGGCTTGGTGAGGTGGCGATTGAGCCTTACAACGGTCCCGCCGGAGGTTGGGGATCGATCAAATCGGTCGCAACGGTCTTGCAGCGCGAGGGTCTCCTGATCGAGGGCCCCTTGGCACTTTCTGCGCAAAACAAGCCTGAGGGATTCAAATGCGTGTCCTGCGCCTGGGCCAAGCC
>JACDEQ010000249.1:3048-3834 GCA_013816225.1 Armatimonadota bacterium
CTGCCGAGTTCTGCGAAAACGGTGCGAAAGCGACGGCCTGGGAGATTACGTCGGCGCGGTGCGAGCCCGCGTTCTTTGCCTCCCACACCTGCCGGGAGCTCGAAGCCTGGAGCGACCATGATCTGGAGCGGCAGGGTCGACTGACCCACCCGCTGCGTTGGGATAAGGCCAGCGACAAGTACGTGCAGGTGCGCTGGGAAGACGCCTTCGCCGAGATCGGGAGCGAACTCAAGAAAATTGATCCCTGGACGGCGATTTTCTACGCGTCAGGCCGCGCGGCGCTGGAGACCTCGTACATGTTCCAGCTTTTCGCACGCATGTACGGCCACAACAACATGCCGGACTCCTCAAATATGTGCCACGAAGGCACCTCGGTCGGGTTGCCGGACAGCATCGGCAGCAGCGTCGGGACTGTGATCCACGACGATTTCGCAAAGACGGATTGCATTTTCTATATCGGGCATAATCTTGGCGTAAACAGCCCGCGCATGCTGCACGATTTTCAGCTAGCTCGCGAGCGCGGCGTGCCGATTGTCACGATGAATCCGATGCGCGAGCGAGGAATGGAGCGTTTCACAAATCCGCAGCGCCCACTCGACATGCTCACTTTGGCCGAAACCAAAATCAGCACGCAGTATCTTCTGGTCAAAGCCGGAGCGGACATTTCCGCCCTGGCCGGAATTTGCAAAACATTGATCGAGGCGGACGACGAGGCGAAAGCCAAAGGCGGTGAACGCGTGCTGGACGCCAGCTTTATCGCCGAGCACACGCATGGCTTTGAGCCAT
>JACDEQ010000250.1 GCA_013816225.1 Armatimonadota bacterium
GGGTATCAGGACCTTTTGGTGTCGTACACGCACGGCATCGGCTCTCGGCCGATCCGCCTCGAGCAAGGCCCGGCCGATTGCACCGCCTTCTCTCCAGACGGGAGTTTGCTGGCAACCGGCAATGCCAACGGTACGGTCTCGATTTACGACCCGGGACGCGGGGAGTTGAGCAAAACGATCGAAGCGTTCGGCAAAACGGTCTCTTGCATCGCTTTCTCGCCCGACGGCAAGCTGCTGGCGGCCGGAAGCGAGGACCACTCGCTGAAGCTTTGGACCGCTGCGGACTGGAAACTGAGCCAAGACGTTGCGCACAAGGGAATATTGTTCGGCCTCGCCTTCTCGCGGGACAGCAAGTTCATCGCCACCGCTTCGAATGCGGGAGATCGCAAAAGCGCAGTCGAAATCTTCGAAGCTGCCACCGGCAAATCTGTAGCCAAGAAACCCGCCCTCGATTATTGGGTCTTCGCCCTCGCCTTTTCCGCAGATGGAAAGTCTATCGCCGCCGGCGGGGAAGACCAGCTTGTTCGCATCTGGGCGCTAAACCGATCGGGCTCGTAATCGCCGGCCTCGATATGGCAGAATCCCCGGAGTCGCATGCCAATCGCTGAAGCCTCTGTCCTCGGAGTCGGGGGGACGATTGGTATTCTCATACTCCTTGAAGGCCTGCTCTCCGCCGACAACGCGTTGGTAATCGCCCTGCTCGTCAAGCACTTGCCCGCGCATGAGAGGCGTAAGGCGCTGCTCGTTGGGCTCGTCGGTTCTTTCACTTTCCGCTTTGCGGCGATTCTGCTCGCACAGCATCTAATCGACTACTGGTACCTGCAGATGTTGGGCGCGATTTACCTGCTTTACTTGCCCCTCAAGCACTTCATCAGGCATAGGGCGCACAATTCCAACGTCGTCAAGGTCCCGCGCAAGCTGCCCGGGTTTTGGATGACCGTCGCGATCGTCGAGTTCACGGATCTGGTGTTCGCCGTCGATAGCATTTTGGTTGCGGTCAGCCTGAGCCCCGTGATCTGGATCGTATGGGTGGGCGGCATCAGCGGGGTGATCCTTCTCAGGTTTGCGGCGTTTTTTCTCGTTCGACTGCTCGACAGGATGCCGGGCCTGGAGCACATGGCTTACATCCTGGTAGGCTGGGTGGCGGTAAAGCTGGCGTTCATGTCACTGGCTTCGTTCCACGAATCCACGGGCATGGGCCCCGAGTTCCATCATCTTAATCCGTGGGTCTTCTGGGGTGGCATGGCGGTCATATTGGTGGCGGGAATCATCCTCGCGCGCAAAGTGCCTCCGGATCCGGGAGATGACGCCGAAATAAAGGGCGCTGCACAAGACATCCAACAAACGTACCGCGTGCGCAGCACGGAACACGAGGAATCCAACGAGGAAAAAGAAAACATTGAGTAAGTTGCGCATCGGAATTATCGGCACGGGCATGATCGCACGTACTGCCCATTTGCCTGGGTACTCCGCGATCCCGGATAAATGCGAAGTCATGGCGGTTGCAGACGTGAATCCGGATAAAGGGAAGGACGCGGCCGCGAAATTCAACGTAGCCAAGACATTCACGGACTACAGAGACCTCTTAGCCATGCCCGAAATCGACGCAGTAAGCGTCGCAACCCCCAACGCCTTGCACAAACAGATCACGGTCGACGCGCTAAATGCGGGCAAGCACGTGTTGTGCGAAAAGCCGATGGCAATGAAAGGCGAGGAGTGCCGCGAGATGATCAGGGCCCAACGGGAGAGCGGCAAGTTGCTCCAAATCGCGCTCCAATGGCGCTTCGGCGGCCCCATTCGATTCATGCGGCAGTACATCGATAACGGCCACATGGGAGAGATTTATTACGCACGGTCGATGGCTTTGCGCAGGCGTGAAGTACCCGGCTGGGGGGTCTTCATCGACAAGGAGAAGCAAGGCGGCGGCCCGCTCATCGATATCGGGGTGCACATCCTCGACCTGACGCTCTACCTAATGGGTTACCCCAAGCCTGTCAGCGCCAGCGGCGTCACATTCCAGAAAATGGGCCCGAATCCCAAACACTACAACGCATGGGGCGATTACGACCGATCGAAATTCACGGTGGAAGATTTCGCCGTCGGCCTAATTCGCTTCGAAAACGGCGCATCGATAACCCTGGAATCGAGCTTTATGGGCAACATGGAGAAGGAGTTCTTCGGCTGCCATTTGTTCGGAACCGACGCCGGTGCGCTCCTCGATCTGTTTTCAGACAAACCGATAACGATTTACTCGGAGGTACAGCAGCAGCTCTTCGACATGGTGCCGCAGAACATACCGGCCGTCAAATCGATGTACGACGCTGAGGTCGAGGCGTTTGTTGACGCGATCGTCGAGGGTAAGCCGTCGCCCGTCCCCGGAGAGCAGGGTCTCATCCTCAACGCTATTTTCGATGCGCTGTACAAGAGCAGCGACTCCGGCAAGGATGAACCGGTTGACGTGAGCGTTTAATCGGGGAACTCTTACGTGAAATCTTCCATAATCACTGATGTGAAACATTTCAGGTTATGTGGCCTGGCCGCAACCGTCGCCGCAGTAGCGGTTGCTTGCGCAGCCGGACTCGCTGATGCGCCTAAGCCCGGCACTGTTGCTCCGGGAATAATCGGCACTACGGCCGACGGGAAGGTCGTAAGTCTTAAGGAAGAGCTCAAAAATGGGCCGGTATTGGTGTACTTCATAAGCACCACGTGTCCGGTTTCCCGAATTGCAACACCGCAGTACACCAAGTATGCCAAAGCGTATCAGGCGCAAGGCATCAAGGTGATCGGGGTTGTCAACAGCGGGAAGGACGGGTTCCTGAAATGGAACGAAGCGCATGCCGCGCCGTACCCTGTCGTACTCGATCCAGGATATAAGGTCATAAGGTCCTACGGCGTCGAGAAGGCGCCCAGCTCCGCGCTGATCAGCAAAGACGGCAAGGTCGTCAAGTTTTGGAGCGGCTTCTCGCGCGGCTTCCTCGAAGAAACATCCGCGGCTTCCGCGAAAGCGCTCGGCAAGGCGCCGATCAAGATCGACTTCAAGGGTGCTCCTGCCAATTGGATGGCCGGCTGAAGCATCTAACGTAGATTCCCAGTTGGGAATCTGTTGAACGACGCGAAACGGAACTGCGCGACCGCACCGAAACTGCAGCTACCCCTGAGCGGGTAGCTGTTCTTTTCTACATCGAACCTCGACGGAATCATATCGAGTTCCTTTGACGACCTCGGCGAAATCGGATATCCTAAGCTCGTGACTCTGAACGAGTGGGCCGCGCAAAAGAAAACCGAGATTTACGAAGCGCTCAAGTCAGGGCAGCTGCCCGACGGCTGCGAGTGCGATAAGGCGGCGCTGAAACAGGCGCTAACAAAGGGCGCACCACAAATGGGCGCGACCAAGTACGATCCCGATGCTGTCCGCCTCGAGTACATTTTCCCCGACGCTAAGTCCTCCGCGACCGTGCTGACGGTTGGGGTCGATCCTCCGGAGAGGATCGTGTATCTGCCGGTTCCCGAATGGGTGATCGAGGACGTTTGGCAGGGAGACGTCGCAGGATCGTTTCATTTCGAGTCCCACGCAAAGGAGTTGCTGGCGAAGCTCCACGAAGAATTGGCGCCCGGCAGAAATGACCGCTGGTTCGGACCCCAGCCCGCGAAACGAAGGGAATAGGTATCATTCTGCGTCCCGGGCGAGTGGCGGAATTGGTAGACGCACTGGATTTAGGTTCCAGCGGTTAATAGCCGTGAGAGTTCGAGTCTCTCCTTGCCCACCAGCCCCCTCTCCGACACCCCCGTGGCGGGAAGGGGGCTGTGGGTGGGGAAGAACTTCGCCC